>JAKLGS010000099.1 GCA_022710505.1 Patescibacteria group bacterium | reverse complement strand
GCTACAATCAATCAGCTATGTCACTAACAATAAGATTATCGAGAATAGGAAGAAAAAATCAACCGGCTTATAAGCTGGTAGTTTCTAATACTAGGGATAAAAGAAATGGAAAATTTGTTGATATTTTAGGTCATTTCAATCCTTTACAACCCGAAAATAAATTTTCATATGATAAAGAAAAATATGAAAAATGGGTTAAAAGCGGAGCTCTCATCACAGAGGCAGTAAAAAAATTAATGGAAAATAAATACGAATATATAAAGTACGATCCTAAAAAGATAAAGGAAGAAAAGGAAAATGCTAAAAAAATGGCTGAGGAGAAAGCAAAAGAAGTAAAGCCTGAAAATAAAACCGAAGAAGTTAAACCCGAAACTGAAGGACCAGAAGAAAAACCAGCGGAAGAAGTAAAACCAGAGGCTGAAGATGAAAATATAGAAAATGACGGGGAAACACCTGCAGAAGAATCGGTGGAAGAACCGGCAGAAGAAGTTCAAGAAGAAGCCAAAGGAGAATAAAATGAGAGATTTTCTGGAATTTTTAATAAAAGAAATCGTTTCAAAACCCGAAGAAGTAGAAGTAACCGAAAATAATGACGGGGAGGTTTTCATTTATGATGTACACGTTTCAAATGAGGATATGGGCGTGGTAATTGGAAAAGAAGGTAAAAATATTAAGGCCTTAAGAAATATTGCCAAAGCTAAAGCTATTAAAGACAATGTAAGAATTCAAATTGTCTTGGAAGAAAATCAAGAATCTTCCGAAAATTAATTTTTAAATGATTAAGTTTGATATAGTCACACTTTTTCCCACACTTTTTACTGAACATTTTAGTAATCTACCGTTTAAAAAGGCAGTTTCAAAAAAACTTGCAGAATATAATCTTTGGGATTTAAAAAACTATTCTATTAATAATTACGGCTCGGTTGATGATAAAACCTACGGAGGCGGGGTAGGGATGGTTATCATGATAGAACCTATTTTTAAAGCCCTTTCAGATATTTATAGTGAAAAAATAATGGAAGATAGAATAAAAGGTAATTCCGATTTTTTTATAAATAATAATCATAAAATTATAGTGCTGTCCCCAAGAGGAGAGAGATTTAACCAGAAAAAAGCAAGAGAATTATCAAAAGCGACCCAAATTACGCTCATTTGTGGGCGATATGAAGGTCTTGACGCAAGAATTGAGGATAATATCGCAACAGACGTAATCTCCTTAGGAGACTTTGTATTAAGCGGGGGAGAAATCCCAGCTTTAGCAGTAATGGAAAGTATTACAAGACTGTTACCGGGAGTATTGGATAAAGAAGAAGCTTCAAAAATCGAAAGTTTTTCTTTTGAAGACGGGGTTGGGAATGAATTTATTGAGTACCCACAATACACAAGACCTGAAAACTTTAAGGGTTTAGAAGTACCCAAAGTTCTTCTATCTGGAAATCACAAGGAAATAGAGAAGTGGAGAAAAGAAAATTCCAAAACTTTCAAGAGTGATTAAAAAAACATTAAACGTTACTTTTTTAATACAAAAACTATTCAAAAATCCACAGATATAGAAACCACTTTTCAGTACTAATGTCGCCATGGATTATAAAATTTAAGTTTATTGAGTTGGGAAAACAGAACCTCCGTCGGTATTTTGCGGTGCAACAGGTGTTGGGTTTTCAACAGGTGTTGTCGGAGCAGCAGGGGTCTCCGTATTTGTATTCTTTTCAGTCTCGTTAACCGGCTCAACCTCTTCTTCCTTAGCTTCTTCGGGTTTTTCTTCTTCTGCTTGAATATTTTTATTAATGAAATCGTAATAATCCAATCCTTTCAGCATACTCATAAAATCTAAGAACTCATTACTAGTAACATCTATTCTTATTGGATCATCGGTAACAGCAGAGGATTGTACAAATAAATAAGGAGAATCAACTGAAAAAGTGCTAGAAACCGCAGCTTTTTCAGATGTTGTTTTGTCAGAAACTGAATACCTAAAGCTTGGCACGCTGACAAATCTTGAAGCATTTTCAATTAACTCCATCAACAATATCAACTGTTCAAAACTTGAATTGATACCCATAGAAACGCTCACTGTATCCAAACCTGTTGAAGAATTTCCTTTAGAACTGTAGGAAAAACTAAGCTTTTCCAAAGAGGCTCCTGATTTTTCAGCTAGCTGGGAGGCTTGATCTAATAATCTTGGTACTTCAGGTTCCGATACCAATACTTTATTTACAATATCAGAATTCTCATCAAAAACACTTTTATAATCGACCAGCCTGTTTAAATCAGATACTTTGTTTGTCAAAGTATTTTTTAAGGTAACTTTTCCCTGAAGTTCCTGTTTCTTTACCGGAAGGCTTTTATACGAAGGCATAATGTACAGTATCAAAAGCAACACCGTACCTACTACTGCTATTAAAGGAATAAGAAAATTTAAAACAGTGTCCTTTATCTTATAAATCAACA
>JAKLGS010000098.1 GCA_022710505.1 Patescibacteria group bacterium | reverse complement strand
CTACTTCAGATATATTCGTGTAAAGCACCGGTTTTGATACATCTTGTATTTCCATTGCAGGACGACTTACAGAAGAAAGATCACCTTTGTTCACGTAAACCTTACTTATTGTACCGTTAAAAGGAGCAACGATAACTGATTTTCTACTATTTATTAATGATTGATCATACAGTGCCTCTGCTTTACTAATATTTTCATCGTATATTCTTAACTGTCGGTCGTACTCATTATCCCCACCAACTGCATCTGTGTCGGTAGCATATTTTTCAACATATAAATCCTTCTCGAATATTGCAATATCCCTGTTATCTCTGGCTACCTGAGAGCTTTGAGCTAAAGATTGCCCACTCACAGTTGCTAAAATATCACCCTTCTCAACAGCATCTCCCTCAACAACTAATACGTCGGTTATTGTTTCAGCTACTTGAAAATACAAATCTGCTTTATCATTTGATTGTACGTAGCCACTTGTTTCTACTATCAGCTCCATATTTTGCCGTTGAACTGTGTAATACTCCTTCGTGTCTTTTTTTCTAGAACGGAAAAATAATCCAAAGCCAACTATTAAAATAATTACTAAAAATATTAATGTTTTTTTACTTATTAATTTCATTTTTTTATCTCCATAAATTTATTACCTAACTTTCTCATCTTTAACTATAAGACCGTCTTCTAGCCATAAAATTCGATCTGCATATTTTTTATCTTCAGGTTCATGACTTACCATAATTATTGTTTGTCCCAACTTTTTATTTAAATCTTTCAACAAATCTAAAATATTTTTTGATGATTGTGTATCCAGATTTGCACAGGGCTCATCAGCGAACAAAACCTGAGGATTATTTACTAAAGCTCTTGCAATTGCTACCCTTTGTTGTTCTCCTCCCGAAAGCTCATTAGAATAATGATCAAATCTGTGTTCCAAACCCACAAGTTTTAGCATTTCCTTTGCTTTTTCTTTAAAATCTTTATTTCCGTTATTTGAGCTAACCATCAATGGAAGATATACATTCTCTAACGCTGTTAATTCGGGCAGTATCGCATACTCTTGAAAAATATAACCAAGCTTTTCTAATCTAAATATTGTCTTCTTTTTTTCGCTAAGATCTTTAGTATTTTCATTTTTAATAAATATCTCTCCTGAAGTGGGTGTATCTAAGAGTCCCAGTTGATGAAGTAAAGTTGATTTTCCCGAACCACTTTTACCCATTATTATAATAAAATCACCCTCAGATACCTCAAAAGAGACACCCTTTAGTGCGTGTGTGAGAACTTTAGTTCCGTATGTTCTTTTTAAATTCTCTATTTTAATAATTGACATAAATTAACCCCAAATAGAATCCAAAATTGTTTTATTGGTAACTTGCCTTGAAGGTATAAACCCTGATATAAATCCGGCAATAGTTAAACTTACAGCGCTTAAAATAATTTCTGCTTTGACTATTTCCAAATGTACATCCCCAACCGGAAATTCTAAGGGGTGTCCTTGGAAGTAAGGCACTAAAATAAAACTTAGAACAGCCAACCCAATAATTATTCCGGAAAGGGCGTAAAACAATGCTTGAACAGTGTAAGAAATAAGTATTATTTTTTTATCTATCCCTATTGCCCGCAAAATCCCGATTTGTTTTTTGTTATTAAGTACATTTATATAGATAACAATATAAATTGTAATTCCTGCTACAAGAAGGGCTATTGCCGATAAAAGTGTTCTGATTAGAGTAAAGCTTTTAGTGAAGCTCTCCGTCATGCCCATATAGTCTGTCCATGGGTAGATATCTTCTCTTATACCCATTGATTTAAACTTTTCCATGTAGTAGCTTTCAGGTACCCCTTCTTCTGTTTTTACAATGATTTCATGTGCAGCATTAGCTACCCCTAATATTGATTCCATTTCATCATTTGTAATAAACGCAGCTTTGTCCGACTGAACAAATTTAGAATTAAAAATTCCTTTAACTTCGTATACTCTGGTTACACCATTTTCAAAAGAAATTGTTATTTCATCACCAATTTTTACACCTCCCAAAGAATCCTTTTCAAAAGAACCGAATTGGCCTCCTGCTATGTCTTTCCCTATCACTATCTTATTTCTATCGTTTTCTTCGAGATAACTTCCAAAAGATATGGATTTACTTATATTCGTAATCTCCTTTTCTTTGTTCGGATCAATAGAAATCACTGAATACTGACCGGACATAACATCTTGATTGTTTTTGTATCTATCAAAAGTAAAAAAACCTCCAATTTTGTAGTGTCTTGCGCTACCTAAAACACCGGGAACACCGTTTACAGTTGTCATAACTCGGCTCGCGTTTGATATTAAATTGTCTTGACTAGCCGGTTCAATTACGATGTTTGCATAGAGATTATTTACACCCTGTCTGTTCATAGTGTTAACAAGCCCAAGTAAAATTGAGGATAAAAATAAAAGGTTTACAAAAGCTAATACCATAACTGATATGGTTAAA
>JAKLGS010000097.1 GCA_022710505.1 Patescibacteria group bacterium | reverse complement strand
TTCACTTTCTTTATTATTCAAGAGCTTCAATGCTTGATGTTACAACTACATTTTTTATTACTTTAGCCCTTTATCTTTATTGGAAAGCAAATGAGAACAAAAAAATATTCTTTTGGATACTTTCGGGTTTATCAACGGGTCTTGCCGTAATGGTAAAAGGTTTTGTAGGGCTCCTTCCTTTATTAATTATCGGAATATATGAGCTTCTGTTGATTTTTGTTTTTAAGGAAAAGTTAAAGAAGAAGAAATTAATCGGCTACTTTTTGATGTTTTTATCTTTATTATTTGTTGCTCTTCCATGGCATTTTGTAATGTATCAAAAGTTCGGAACGTCATTTATTGATAAATATTTTTTGTATCATGTTTGGGACAGAGCGGTAATGGCGATTGAAGATAAGGGCAATCCATTCTTTTGGTATTTGACCGTTATGAAGGTTAGTATGAGGATTTGGTTTATTGCTTTAATAGGAGCCTTTCCCTTTACGGCTTTTAAGTCATTTAAAAAGGACAAGAAGAACTTATTTCTTTTGGTGTGGGCACTTAGCATATTCCTGTTTTTCTCGTCTGCAAAATCAAAACTGGTTTGGTATATCATCCCAATATATCCGGTGGTAAGTATTATGGTGGGGGCTTTTTCAGAAGAACTTTTAGGTTTTGTGATGAAAAAAATTAAGATTTTTAATAATCTTTACTTTAAATTTCTTGCTTTGTCTTTTGTTTTAATATTTTCTCTTTTTTACCTATACCTGAATAGAGAAAAAGCCTATCCTTCTGACTTAAACGGAGCTCCTGCGTATCTACTAATGCAGAAAGATAGAATTTTTGGTATAGAAAGAACTGTATATCTTGATAGAGTTGATACCCCTACTGCACTATTCTATACCGATGGTCCATTTGTTTTGACTGACGTAAATGTCAACGAACCTAATAGAGTACCCGAAGTATCAGATGATGAGCCGTTAATATTTATTAGTAAAAAAGGAAGATACTCCGAAAAAGTACCCGGGTATTCTAAAAAATCGAAGATTGTAAAAGAGTTTGATCCTTACTACCTTTGGTACGTACCTTCTGAATCAGGAGCTTTTATTCTTGAGCTTCAGTAGCTTTTAATTTCTGGTCTACCGAGATAAATATAATAGTTGCTGCTAAAGCGGCCATCGCCGAGATTAAATTAGATATAGCCAATCCCTTTAGCGAGTAAGTGGGAACTAATATCAATGAGATTAGTAAAAACAAAACGAGTTTTCCAACGTTAATGTACATAATTGAATTTGTTTTTTCTTCAATAAAAAAATAGTTTTCCATAAAATTGTGAATTGATGTAAATGCGCTTGAAAATATTAATAAAGCCAAAAGTGGAACTGACATAGCAAACTTATCATCAAAAAAGTCAGATACGAAGTATCTCGAGATAAAGGTGCCAAAAAACGCGATAACTAATATCAATATTGAAATTACGAAAACCTCCTTAAAATCATATTTCTCATTACGTTTTTTGGCGTAAGCGTTTTTTGGCAGGAGAATAGTGAAGATCGAAATAGCTCCAAGCTGTAAAATGTTAGCAACTTTTTCTGCAATGGCGAATATTCCCACATGAGAAAAGCTATTTGCTATTTTTGCAATTGAATTAGATATCGAAGGCCAACCCTCAAAGATTAACTGAGATACTCCGGCCGGGGCGGATTTTTTCAAATATATTTTAACTTTTGAAAAATCAAATCTAAACTTTTTAAATTCTTTGGGAAGAAAAAACCACATGATAGCGCTTGAAAAAATTGATAACGAAAATACCATAAAAGATCTATCGAGATTAAATACCACCATATCTAGAATTATAAGAACTGCAAAACCACCTTTAATTAAAGCTGGAAATGTATTAAGTAAAATTAAATGAAGAAACTTCTGATCTTTTTGAAAAAATGAATTCAGCGTGTAATTTATGGTGTAAGCAATAAGACCTAAGATAAAATACAAAATTATGTTTGGAGAATTTAACTTGAGTAGTAATAGAAGGATAATTGAAATAGGTATGGATATCGTAAGTAGAATTAATTTTAATGTATAAAAAGTATCCAGAAGTGTTTCATCGTCTTTGGAAATAGAATCTGCCACGTATACCGAGTTAGTCCCAAAATCTATAATTTTAGAAACTGCCACAAGAAGTGTCGCCAAAAGTGCATACTTACCGAACGACTCTATATCTAGTGTTTTGGCTATCATGGAGAGGAATGTGAAATTGAGAAGTGCATTAAAGACATTTCCCATGCCTACCAATCCTATCCTTATTAAAGATTTTTTCATTATGTATATGTTACCAAATTGAAGCTATTATAGCTGGTTGTTATAATGGTGAAGTAACATTAAGGATGAATATGAAAAAAATCTCTTTTATTATTGTTAACTACGCTACAAAAGGATTACTGGAAAAAAATATATCCAACTTATTAAGTATCTGGGAAAACTCCGAAGTAATATTTATTGATAATGAT
>JAKLGS010000096.1 GCA_022710505.1 Patescibacteria group bacterium | reverse complement strand
GGTGAGCAGATAATTTCCGAGATAAAGGCAAAGGATCCTGATATAAAGTTGGATACACTTTATTTTTCATATAAAAAAATGGCTCCGTTTGTTTATCAATTCGTAGGTATTAGGAAAGAAGTAATGGATAATTATTTGGAGACATCAAACGCTTTGAATATAGGATTAAAGAGTATTATTCCCTGGGTACTGGCTTTTCCCAAGTATGAAAATGTTAATGATCCTGCAATATTTGTTTCTAAGGTTGACAACGATCAAGTTATAGCACTTTCTGAATTAAATGGCATTTTCTTTGCAGGTACTTACAAAAAAGAAAAAACCTCCGAAGAATTAACATCCCTGGTAAAGGAATTATCTTTTTATAAAAGATCCAGCCCGATAAAATGCATCTTCACTTTTAATTGTGATTCTTTTACTATGCCTAACTATGAGATTAAGAAGATTGAATCACCGAAATTTAATGGAAATTTCAATCTTCCTGAAGGTTTTGAAATTAATAACATCGTAAACTTTTTGCTTGATTCAGACCCCACGATATTGGGTGGGCAGATAAATGTATTAAACATGCTGCCACTCCCTGTCGTTGAAAGAAAAGGCTCCGCACTTCTGGTTACCGGTTCTGTAATCGGAGCGTTGCTTCTTTTGGTAGGAGCATATTTTGGAATTACTTCTTTGGGAAATAAAAAAGCGGGGAACGAACAGTTGGCGCAAAATAACACATCCCAGGAGACTCAGGTCTTGAGCGAAACCACCTCTCAAGAACAACCTGTACAGGAAGAGCAATCCCAGCAAGGTACCGAAAATGAAAATCCTGAAAAAGATCCTAATGTTGAAGTAAAAAGAGGTAATTTAAAGATAAGAGTTGAAAACGGAGCGGGGGTCGGGGGTTTAGCTGCCAGAACAAAGGAATATCTCGAAGGCTTGGGTTACACCGTTTTAACGATAGATACAGCCGATTCAAAGGTCCAGCCTACGGTATTGCAGTTTAAGTCCACAGTCCAAAAAGAGTTTGAGAATTTAGTCAAAGAAGATATAAAAACTAAGTTTCCTGAAATTGAGGTTAAGGATAATATTTCTGAAGACAGTGATTATGATCTCCTAATAACTGTTGGAACGAGTTCCGAGCTTTAGTTACGGTATTGCTCAAACTCTAATATTAGTGTAATATCCTTATGTTTACTATGGAAAAATATGCAGTAATAAAATTAGGTTCTAAACAATTTCTCGTCCAAGAAGGCGATGTTGTTGAGTTGGAAAGACAAGAAAAACCTCTTAGGGTTGATGTTTTGTTTTATACCGATGGCCAAAAAACTATTATAGGCGAGCCTGAAATAAAGGATATTTCTGTAAGAGCAGAGGTAGTTGAAGAGAAGCTCGGTAAGAAAGTAAGAGTAGCAAGATTTAAAAAGAAGTCTCGTTACGAAAGAGTTAGAGGTCACAGACAACCTATGAGTATAGTAAAAATTGAAAAAATTGGTGACGGTAAGTCTGCCAAAGAAGAAAAGGAAGTAAAAGCAGAAAAAGTATCCGAAAAACCTGAAATTAAAGAAAAGAAAACAGTTGCAAAAGCTGTTGAAACAAAGAAACCTGTTACAAGTGAGAAACCAAAAAAAACTACTCCAGCTAAAACTCCAACAAAAAAACCTGTAGATAAAAAGTTGAAAGGTACAAAATAAAATGGCACATACAAAAGCAGGTGGTTCCAAAGCAGTTCAAGGTGGTAACGTCAGCGGTAAAAGACTTGGTGTTAAGGTTTACGGAGGTTCTGCTGTTAAAACCGGACAGATCATATTAAGACAAAGAGGCAGAGAAATAGTTCCAGGAGATAATGTGAGTATGGGTAAAGATTTTACTATATATTCTAAAACAGATGGTGTTGTGGATTTTTCATGGAAAACAAAAAGCAAGAAGAAAGTCAGTGTGTTAGAGAAAAAAGAAACCAAAAAATAAATCTACCCTTTTTTATTTTATTTATTTTACAAACCTGAAGTTTTGAAGAGGGTAATAAACTAAAACAACTCTTCCAACAATATTTTCCTTTTTTACGTATCCCCACTCTCTCGAGTCATTGCTTTGTTCTCTGTTGTCACCCATAACAACGTACGAATCATTAGGTATTTTATATTCAGGCCCTTCCTCTAGTATTCTTTTACCTTCTGTAACAGTACCTTCTTCTAGATAATTTTCTGATAACTCTACCCCGTTAATGTACACTTTTCCATCCTGAATTTTTATATTCTCTCCAGGTAATCCAATAATTCTTTTTATTAAAAGCCTGTTGTTTTCATTTATATTTTTAAAAATTATAACGTCCCCTCGCTCTGTATTATTAATATTTATAGAGATTTTTTCAGCTATCAGTTGTTCTTTATCTCGAAAGTTTGGAATCATAGAATCTCCGACAACCTCAAAAAGCTGCCCAACAAAAAAGTAGATAATCGCAAAGACTATTAGGAATATAAAAATAATCTGAAAATATTCCACTATTACTTTTTTAA
>JAKLGS010000095.1 GCA_022710505.1 Patescibacteria group bacterium | reverse complement strand
TGTTTCTTTACCGGAAGGCTTTTATACGAAGGCATAATGTACAGTATCAAAAGCAACACCGTACCTACTACTGCTATTAAAGGAATAAGAAAATTTAAAACAGTGTCCTTTATCTTATAAATCAACATACTTGCTTCTTTTTTAGCTTTATTTTCTTCTGGCATCATAGACCTTGCAACCTCCCATCCTGATATGTCAAAACTATAAAAAACTTCACACTATTATTAGATTTATCTAAACTAACGGAATTCAAAGAAAGAGTTGTAAAAAGATCTTTCAATTCGGCGTTACCATCGAGAAATTCTTTATTAAGTAAATTATCCATAAAACTTTTAAGTGAGATGTAGCTTCCGGAAGTTCCGGATATACTAATTTGCCCGGGACGAATATCTGAGTTTTGAATAGAAACATCAGATGGTTTTCTTGCCTCAAGTTCTCTTAAAAGAAGTGAATATTTTGATCTCCCTGTGAATAAATTCTTTAAAGCAGTGTACCTTTTATCTAAATTCCTGGCGGCAATCTCTACTTCTGACATTGACTTAATTTTTGATCTCAAAGATTCTATTTCAGAATCTGTCTTTTTGATTTCAGAGTTAACTTTAGAAAGAGTAGTAAAAAAATATGCAGAAACCCCCAGGGCAATAAGTAATAAAAGTACTGAAAAAACAGAGCTCGAAGCCAAAACTTTAGATTTTTTTTGCTCTATTACTTCAGTTTGCGGAATTAAATTAATATCATTTAACATTTTTGACTCCTCTCAAAGCCAAACCAATTGCAGAAGAATAACTGGCAATATCTTCCATTAAACCTTGTTTTCTTTTTTCTAATTTTGGAGAAATTTCGATATCATTCAACGGGTTAGCTAGCATAACCTCTAAATCAAGCTTATCGGCTATATATAATATTAGATTTGGCATTAGGGCAGTTCCTCCACTTATAATAACTCGTTTAATGTTAGCAGAAGGATTGTGATTTGTGAAGAACAGTATTCCACGTCTTACTTCAGTAATTATATTATCAATAATTGGACTTATTGCCTGGGCTACCTTACCCTCACCTTGGTACGGATCCAACCCGTATACTTTTTTATACTCTTCAGCTTGGGCGTGATCTAAACCCAAATTCTGCATAATAGTCTTTGTCATTATATCTCCACCGATTGGAATAGATCTTGTAAACCTGACATGACCTCCGTAACAAACTACCATTAAACTATTTTTAAAACCCAGCTCAAGTATCATCGTACCCGAGGGATATTCTTCCGTATCACCAAGAACTCTACCCAAAGCTACGGTTTCAGGTTCAATCGCCTTAGGAATTAATTTAGCTTTTTTGACGATATCGATATATTTATCTACTATGTTTTTTCTTGCTGCCACTATTTGAACTGTCATTTTTCCTTTTTCGGAGAAATTTTCATCTAGTTTTTGATAAGAAACGTTAACTTGATCAAGAGGGAAGGGAATATGCTGTTCAGCCTCGTATTTTATAGAACTTTTTAACTCCTTATCGTTCATTATGGGCATTTTTATCACGGTCATAAAAACGTAGGTTTCATCTATACTCAAAATAACATCAGATGTACTAAATCCTGTTTCAGAAAAAAATTCGCCTAAAGAAGAAGCGATTCCAGAGACATCTTCAAGCGGGTCGGATGATGAGGAAAACTTGTTGTTAGTGTAAGTACCAAAATTAGTAAGAATTACTTTACCTTTTTTCTCTTCGAGCTCTACTGCCTTTATACTTTTTTTTCCGATATTTAATCCTACGATGGGCATAAATTAATGCTACCTCAATCAGGTCTGTTAGACAATGGGGTATCAGGTGATTTTTGATAAATCACATAGTCAAAATACTCCGGAACAGCGCCTGTTGTTTTCAAAACTTGTACTGTTTTAACTGCATCCCCAGCTCTTCCCACAGAAGTAATAAGAATTCCTTGGCTTGGGATATTTTGTCCCAAGGATGGGACAAAATATATTACAGTATCATCGTTGTAAGGTTTGACTCTCAAAACTTTCGGCGTACCTGTAGTTGCTACTGAAAAACAGTTTGAATGTCCGTGAAGCGAAGTTGCCTCATCAAAACCATTTATTGTTCCAGCATATCCTAGCGGGTTGTAAGAAAAAACATCATTTACAATAATTCCAGAAGATTCATAAACATAAGATGCATAAACAGAAGCCATACTATCCCAGCAAACATCAATATTTGAAGAGCTACCGTAACCATTTAAAGATAGTTGGTAAACCTCTCCGTTGTAAACCTTAATACTATAAGGATCGCTTGTAGACCCAGCAAAACTTAGTGTTACGTCGGCACGTGCTCTGTAATTGGACTCTCCCGATATTTCCAAAACACAGTTGTTTCCACAGTTATTATAATTTATATAGTTTTCTAAAGTTTCCTGAGGAACTACTAGCATATTCTCAATAGCAGCTTCTGCCACTGCTAAAGCTCGGGTGGAGTTATCTGATTCGGAGATGTTTTTTAGAGTGGACA
>JAKLGS010000094.1 GCA_022710505.1 Patescibacteria group bacterium | reverse complement strand
TTGCATCTTACAGAACTCTTCAAAATAAAAATGTTATAACTCACAGAATTACAAAAATTTCTAAGCTGCAAGATAAATATTATTTCTATTTCAAAGGAGATGCAAACGAAAACCCTGACCCCAGCCCTATATCAGACTCCGAAATTATAGGTAAATACTTTTTCTCTATACCTTTTTTAGGAGATATGTGTAATTTTATGAAAAATAGTAAATTCTTGTTCATTCTATTGAGTTTTTTCAGCGGGTTGTTTTCAGGACGGTTACTAAAAAATTTTATTTCAGGCTAGCTGAACCCTGTTGATAAAACAATGCTCGGAAACCAAGTTTTTGATATATAATCCTTCCATGGAAGAGTTTCAAAGAAGAATAGAAGAACTTAAAAAAACATTAAAAATAGATGAAAAGAAGCAGAGATTGCTAGATTTGAAGGAAAAGTCTAAATCAGAGTATGTTTGGAAAAATTGGGAGGAAGGAAATAAATTATCCAAAGAAATATCTGATTTGGAAAAAGAAGTTGAAGATTTTGATATGCTCTACCTTTATCTTGAAAACGGAGACGAGGTACTGATTGAAAAAGAATTAAAAGAATTTGAGTTTAAAACTTATTTATCCGGAAAGCACGACGATAAGGGGGCAATCCTGTCTATCCACGCAGGACAGGGTGGCACCGAGGCAATGGATTGGACATCTATGTTGTTAAGAATGTACCTAAGATACGCAGAAAAAAGAAATTGGAGAGTATATACAATAAATGAAGTACCGGGAGAAGAGGCTGGCATTAAAACCGTTTCCATAGAGATAGAGGGTAAATATGCTTACGGATTCTTAAAAAGAGAGGCTGGTGTACACAGACTCGTAAGACAGTCCCCTTTTAATGCCGATAATCTTAGACAAACTTCTTTTGCTCTCGTTGAAGTGTTACCTATTATTGATGATGACGAGGAAATAGAAATAAAAAATCAAGATTTAGAGTGGGATTTTTTTAGGGCGGGTGGCTCCGGCGGACAAAATGTAAATAAAGTGTCTACTGCGGTTAGATTAAGGCACATTCCCTCGGGAATTGTGATTGAATGCCAGGAGGAAAGATATCAAGGTAAAAACAGAGAGAAAGCCTTAAGAATATTAAAATCTAAGCTTTATCAGATGGAACAGGAGAAAATTCAAGGTGAAGAAAAGAAATTAAAGGGAGAATACAAAATGCCGGGGTGGGGTAATCAAATTAGAAACTATGTTTTACATCCCTACAAGCTGGTAAAAGATTTAAGAACAAATCTTGAAATAACTAATCCGGAAGGAGTTTTAGACGGAAATTTGGAAGAACTTATTGAAGCTGAACTAAAACTATAATCTCTATTTTTTTATACTCACAAATCACGGGATTTTTTTTATATTTAGTACCGTTTTAAAAATGTTATTCGTCAAAATCTGTCTGGTTTCTTGGAAAATTCTCACCAGCAAAATCTTCAGCATCAAAACCCGAATCTTTTTCAATTTCTAAACCATCTTCAGGAAGGTCGTCAATGAGAACTTCTCTACCCCTGCTTCCACCCATTTCCTGTCCAACAATTCCTCTTTCTTCCATCATATCTATTAGTTTTGCAGCCCTTGCAAAACCTATACTCAATTTCCTTTGCAATAAAGACGAAGATGCTTTTTTTGCAGAAACAACTATGGTTACGGCTTTATCAAATAACTCATCGTCAACATCATCACCCCAGCTCGATCTCACTACCCCGCCTCTTGATGTAACCGCGGGCATACTTAAAACTTCTTCTTTATAATCAGGGGCAACACCCTGATTTTTCAAAAAGTTAACCAAGTCAGAAGTTTCTTTTTCTGATATAAAAGCACCCTGAAGCCTGACCGGTTTCATAGTATCCGGGGGTACAAACAACATATCTCCCTTCCCCAGCAACTTCTCGGCACCGGGCTGATCGATGATAACCCTTGAATCTATTTGATTTAAGACCTGAAAAGCCACTCTACAGGGAATATTAGCTTTAATTAGACCGGTAATTACCTCTATGGAAGGTCTTTGAACAGCGAGGACCAAGTGAAGTCCTGTGGCTCGACCCATCTGCGCCAACCTAATAATAGTCTTTTCAACGCCTGCGGGGTCCTGGATCATTATTTCTCCAAGTTCATCTACCACAATCACAATGTAAGGCATAACCTGGATGCCTGATTTTTCATTATAGGTATCAATATTTTTCACCCTGGCTTTTTCAAATAATTTATATCTTCTTTCCATTTCCTCAACAGCCCATCTAAAGACTGAAGGAGCTTTTTCCATATCCGTAACCACAGGGGTTAAAAGATGGGGAATTCCGTCATAAAGTATAAGTTCCACTCTCTTTGGATCTATTAATATAAATTTAACCTCCTGGGGAGTAGATCTAAAAAGCATTGAAAAAAGCAGGTTATGAATAAAGATAGATTTTCCTGATCCGGTTGTTCCGGCAATTAAAAGGTGAGGCATTTTACCGATATCATAAGTTACAACCCTGCCGCCAACGTCTTCTCCCAACGC
>JAKLGS010000093.1 GCA_022710505.1 Patescibacteria group bacterium | reverse complement strand
TGTTGGTTTTATTATTTTTGTCATTTACTCTTAGTTCCTATTTTAATACTTCAATTCCAGGTAACGTTCCTTCAGCCAAAAACTGAAGCATTGCACCACCGCCGGTAGATACAAAACTAAATTTGTCCATTAATCCCAGTTTGTTTATTGCTGCAACAGTATCCCCGCCCCCGACGACAGAGTAGACCCCGTCCTTTTGAGTGACCTCCGCAATTTTTTCAGCAATTTCCTTGGTTCCTTGGATGAACTGATCGTCTTCATACATCCCTAAAGGTCCGGCCCACAAGATTGTTCGTGATTTTTCGATTGCCCAGATGAATTTTTGTCTGGTATTTTCATTAATATCTTTAGATTCAACGTCTTTATTGTCAGCTAATAACATATTATGAGTAATTTCTTTACTCCAGTTGGCAGATAATATTGAGCTAAGCATAATGAAGTCGGCTTTATCAAAAAATTTCTCAATCACAGGCATTTTACTTTCAAGTTTTATTCCCCCGATAATAAGAGCAAGTGGTTTTTCGGGGTTTTCCATTACTTTTGTTAAAGCTTCCACTTCCTTTTGTAAATTAAATCCTGCAAAAGAAGGCAAGAACGCTGTTATACCAACAATAGAAGCATGTTTTCTATGACAGGTCGCAAAGCTCTCATTGACAAAAATTTCTGCTTTTGAGGCTAATTCTTTTGAAAATTCTTCGCTATTTTCTTCTTCTCCTGGATTGAATCTTAAATTCTCAAGAATTTCATAAGCTCCTTCTCCTAAATTTTCATTAAAATAGGGAACTAATTGCTGGGTACTTAAATTTAGATCTACTTTTCCATCTGGTTTTCCCATATGGCCTGCAATTACTGGTATACCGCCTTTTTCAATGATATATTTTAGTGTAGGTAGGGAAGAGTCTAGTCTAAAAGCTTCTTTTACAACCCCATTTTCTACTGGGACGTCCAGATCACATCTCACAAATACTCTAGTACCTTTGTTTATAGGGGCATCGATTAGTAATTTCATATGATTATTTTAGCATTAAATAAAGACTGTGACGGGTTGGGTTACAGCATCATTAAAGCCATCTCAACGAGTCTGCAACTGTATCCCCATTCATTGTCATACCAAGCAAAAACCTTTATTAGATTTCCATCTATGACTTTAGTCATAGATAGATCCACAATAGCGGAATAAGGATCTCCAATAATGTCTGACGATACTAGCGGTTCAAACGTTGCTCTTACAACCCCCTTGTATTTTTCTTCTTTTACAGCTTCCAGAAATGCTTTATTTATATCTTCTTCGGTAACATTTTTATCAATTAGGGCTGTGATGTCAACAATAGAACCAGTCATCACAGGAACTCTTAATGAAGTTCCGTCAAATTTTCCTTTAAGCTGGGGTAAGACCTCACCTGTAGCATCTGCAGCACCTGTAGTGGTTGGGATAATGTTATATCCCGAAGCTCTGGCTCTTCTCATATCAACTTTTTCACCCGAAGGAGAACTATCTGCAACATTTTGATTATTTGTGATGGCGTGAATAGTGCTCATTCCCGCTTTCAATATTTTAAAATTGGAATCAAGAATTGCTAAGACAGGGGAGATGCAGTTTGTGGTGCAGGAAGCATTTGAGATAGCGTTTTGTCCCAAGTATTGTGAATCATTGACTCCTTTCATAAAGGTTTGAATAGTTCCGCCTTTAACCGGAGCCGATATGATTACATTTTTAGCACCAGCTTTGATGTGAGCTAGCGAAGTATCGTCTTTAACGAACCTTCCGGTACATTCAAGAACAACATCAACATCTAAATCTTTCCAAGGAAGTTTTTCAGGTTCTTTTTCTGCTGTGACTAGGGATTTTTTTCCTTCAACCACGATATAGTTTTCGGTTCCTTTGGTATCAAAAAAACTTTTTTCACCAGTGTTGTCTTCTAAATTAATTCTTTTTCCATCTATCTCAACCCAAATTTCTTTATCATAAACACCGTAAATAGTGTCGTGTTTTAATAAATGGGCTAAGACCAGTGGGTTTGTAAGGTCGTTTATTGCAACAATATCCAGACCTTTATCAAAAGCAATTTTAAAGGAGGATCTTCCTATCCTTCCAAAACCGTTTATAGCTATTCGGGCAGTTTTATTTTCCATATACTTTAATAATACTACTTTAAATGCGAATCAATCCAGCTTTTTAGCATTTCTTTAGGCATTGCGCCTACTTTTCTGTCTATTTCTTTATCATCTTGTACAAGGACAAATGTAGGTATACTCATTACTCCAAAATTTGCAGCGGTACTGCTGTCTGACTCTACGTCAATTTTTTGAAATTCAACCTTGCCTGCGTATTCAGGTTTCATCTCTTCAAATACAGGTGCCATCATTTTGCACGGACCGCACCAATCTGCATAAAAATCTAATAATTTAATCATTTTTATTCTCCTAAGATTAAAATTTTATTAAGTCAAAAATCTTACGCTATATGATAACATAACTTTTGTTTATTAATTATGCAAGACTTGCCTGATAAAAAGTTAAAACTTCTTCCGGTTT
>JAKLGS010000092.1 GCA_022710505.1 Patescibacteria group bacterium | reverse complement strand
TGATGTGTAGCGCCTGCAATTTTTACTTGTGTTGCAGCAGAGCCTTTTATGGATGACATCAAGACTCTTCTAAGAGCATTTGCTAAAGTGTATCCAAATCCTGTTGGTAACGGCTCGTAAGAATAAACTCCCATATTTCCTTCTTCTTTGATGGTGTTTATTTTTAAATTTTCTTTTGTAACTTCCATATTTTCCTCCTTAAGACTCCGCGTCAGCGGAATTTAAAAAATTTATCTCGAATAAAACTCTATGATTGACTGAATATCAATCTTCTCCTGAAGATCCTCCTCAACAGGGAATCTTGAGAATTTAACACTTTTTTCTTTAAGATTGACTTCAAGCCAATCGGGCATAATAAAACCTTCTCGCAAACTAATTTTTTCAAAACTTTCGGGCTTAATGATGTTGCCCACTTTAATTTCCATTGAAGGTATAGTGACTTTTTTACCATTTACTGTAAATAAACCTCTTCTAATATTTTGTCTTGCCTGTGCTCTTGAAACTGCAAATCCGCTTCTGTAAACCAAGTTGTCAAATCTCGATTCAAGTTTTTGCATTAAAATATTTCCTGAAACACCTCTTGATCTCAAAGCCTCGTTTATGTAATTTCTAAACTGTCTTTCTAAAAGACCGTATATTCTTTTAGCCTTTTGTTTTTCTCTTAACTGCATTCCGTAGACTGATAAAGCTTTTCTGCTGGTGCCGTGTTGGCCGGGTGCTTGTGATTTATCATTTAAAGGACATTTTTCACCTTCGCATCTCTTGCCTTTTAGATAAAGTTTTACGCCTTCTCTTCTGCACATTCTGCACTTAGGTCCGTAGTATCTTGCCATTTTATACTCTCCTCCTGTTTTTTGGTCTACACCCGTTATGAGGCATAGGTGTCTGATCCGAAATTGAAACTATGTTTAGTCCTGCTGTTTTTAAAGCTTTAATGGAAGATATTCTTCCCATTCCGGGTCCTTTTACAAAAACTGCAACTTCTCTAACGCCGGCATTAAATGCCATTGCTCCTGCCTGCTCCGAGGCTTTGGTTGCAGCATAAGGAGTTGATTTTCTGGAACCTTTGAAACCTGATTTTCCTGAACTTCCTGAAAATAATGTATTTCCCATATCATCAGTAATTGTAATTATTGTATTGTTCATGCCGGCTGTTATGTAAGCTTTTCCGGTTGATGATATTTGTTTTTCTTTCTTTTTCTTTGCCATTTATTTAAAATAACCTTCCTTTTATTTCTTTGCTAATTTTTTCTTCTGACCGCCTACAGTCTTCTTTTTACCTTTTCTTGTTCTGGCGTTAGTTCTTGTTCTTTGACCTCTTGTAGGAAGCCCTAAGTGATGTCTAAGTCCTCTGTAGCTTTTAATTTCTTTTAATCTTCTGATATTTGATGTAACAATTCTTCTTAACTCACCTTCTATGGGAATTTCCAAACTGGAAATTGCATTATTAATTTCTGCTATCTCACCGTCAGTCAAGTCTCTTGCTCTTTTATCAGGATCTATCTTGGCCATTTTTAAAATATTTTTAGATGTGGTTAGGCCTATACCTTCTATGTAAGTTAGAGAAGCTTCTATTCTTTTTTCATTTGGTATATCCACACCCTTTATTCTTGGCATATTATCCTTGTCTTTGTTTGTGCTTAGGATTTCTTTTACAAATGACCCTAAGGACACCTTTCCTTTTAATTATTTTACAATCTTTGCAGATTGGTTTTATCGATGCTCTAACTTTCATATTTTTTTAATTATAACTAAAGGGAAGCAACAGTTGCTACCATTAAAAAAAGAAAACCAAGGTCTTATCTAAGTCTAAAAGTGATTCTTCCTCTTGATAAATCGTGAGGAGAGAACTCAACTTTTACTTTGTCTCCGACTAAGACTCTTATATGTTGTTTTCTCATTTTACCAGATATCATTGCAAGAGCGGTTGTTTCATCTTCAAATTGTACTTTGAACATGCCGCCCATTAATGTCTCTGTTACTTTTCCTTCTTTTGTTATTACTTCTTTAGTAATCATCCTTTAAATGACGCGCTTGATTTTATCAGAACAAATTTTGTAGGTCAATAAGCGTATTTTTTCTACAAAAACACCTTTGTTACGGTGTAACAAATGTTTGTAGAATTAACCACTGATTTGTTCTAACTCAATGTTAGAAACTTATATTACCACCACTTATTGAAAAAGCAACGAAAAAGCGCTTTAATGTAAAAGATGTTGGACATAAATTTTATAAAAAATAATAGTGAGGTTGTCAAAAAGGTAATTTCTGAAAAAAATATTAAAGGTGTAGATATAGACAACCTACTCAAGATTTATGATGACTACTTAGATCATTTGAAAAAATCAGAGGATCTTAGAAAATCCAGGAATGAGATTTCTTCAAGTGTCTCTAAAGTACAAGGAGATGAAAGGAACACCTTAATTGCCAAAGCCTCTATTATAAAAGATGAGCTATCTGCGGTCGAATTGAAATTAGATCAATTAAAAAAAGATATCGAGCAGATTTTACCCAGTATTCCTAATGTTGTTTCAGAAGAAATGCCTGTTGGTAAGGATGAGCACGATAAT
>JAKLGS010000091.1 GCA_022710505.1 Patescibacteria group bacterium | reverse complement strand
TTCTTCTTGAGTTTTCCCACACAAATCCCCTTCCTTTCCTTCTATTGGGTACGCATAATCCGTGAAAGATGTTTCAACATTGATATCTATTCCTCCTAAGATGTTTATTATATTTTCAAAAATATCAAACGTGACTATTACATGGTAGTGCATAGGTATTCCCAGAACTACCTCCAGCTGATTCCTTAGTTCTTGAATTCCTGCGTTTGAGTAAACCTCGTTAATTTTGGAGGAGTATTTGTATCCGTTTTCCATGTTGTAGTTGCTGATCCAAAGATCTCGAGGCAGAGATATTAAAACAACATCGTTATCGGTATTTCCGATAGAAGCTATCAGTATTGTATCCGTAAGTGTGTTTCTTCCGCTTTCATTTCCGAAATTTCTTTTATCTGATCCTAGAATTAATATGTTTGTTCTACCGTCAGTTTCCTTTATATCTATTTTGGTGGAACCCCCAACTATGGAAACAGGGGAAAAGGCTTTTTTCACGGTATCTTTGAAGACAAGGAAAATTCCTGAAATGATTGCCAGTGCGATAAAAAATACAAATACTTTAGACAAACCCCTACCTTTTCTTCTTGCAGCCATTTTATTCTGTTTTGACATATCTGTGTATTTCATTTTGATTTAGAATTCTTAAGAAGTTATTCTACCACCATTTTTCATAAGAGATCTCTAATCTTGGACGAAGTATCTTATAATTGTGGCAAAAATTTCCGGATCCAAACTTGCATTACCAACTAAAACCCCATCTAACTCACTAATTCTTGATATTGCTGCGACGTTTCGTTCATTTACCGAACCCCCGTATATTAATTTTGCCTCTGGAGGCACTATTTTTCTTATTTCTTTAGCGATAGCGGAAATTTTTGCAGGGTCCTCCGATCTATATACCCCGTTTATCGAAATATTTTGAGGATCTTCCCAAGCCATTACACACCCGTCTTTATAAAGTCTTAATAAGTCAGAAGGATTAACAAAACATACTATCGGGGTAATTTTTTCCATCAAACACAAGTCTCTTTTTCTTGCAACAACCTCAACGGGTTCTTTTCTTTCGCTGTGCCCAATAATAGCGTATTTACTAAATACTTTTATTTGAAAAGCACCGTTTTCTCCGGTGAAAGCACCTCTTTCAAAAGGGGATACATCTTGAGCGCACGATTCAACCCCCATCTTCTGAGATATTTCAGTGACTGCAGGAATGTACACCAGTGAAGGGGAAAGAAGTATTTTGGGCCATCTTTCTTCGATTATTCTTCTTTTTTTCCAGTCTTTTTTAATATTTTGATATTTTTTACTGAAAGGTCCGACCCAATTTGATAGGTCTTTAGAATCCATGTTTAGTTTCCAATTTGCTATTACGTATTTCATTTAGATATGTTTCTAATTGTCTCCTCAATCAACCCTGGGAGGTTTTCAATGTCTTCGTGGGTGTATTCATAACCCAAGGTATTTAAACATGAGAAAACAATCCCAATGTCTGTATATATTTTATCTGCAAATTGGCAAGCTACAAGACTGTTCAACAAAACGTTCCCTCCTATTTCTCCGACTTTTGATTTACCACATCCCACAGGACATCCTGAACAAGACGGGTAATCAGCCGGGTCAACTCTTAAATCAAGTTTTCTATCAAGAATTTCTAGATATAGTTTCTTATAATCATCAAAATTTTTTGGGCTAAAGATTTCGGTCCCTGTTATTGTAATTCCTTTAATATTTTTTTCTTTTAAAATTGTTTCTAGGTAATATTCCGGAGTAGTGAAGTATTGATCGCACAATAGTTTATCCCCTTCAAAATAAATCCCGGATCTTTTACCCGGAAGCCCTAATGACTGGGGTTCTGTATCTTTGTTTTTAAAATTAACTACCGAGTTCTGTATATCAAGAATTGTTTCTTCTTTAGAAACACCAAATAGAACCACTGAATCTATTCCAGCAAACTTTATTCTGGTAGAAAGGCTGCCCCCGATGTAAATATCTTCAACAGCGCTATCTTTTTCTAACACTATGGACGTTTTTGAAGTATAAGGAAAAAAACCATTCAAAGGACCTACCGAGAAAATTAAGGGGTTTTTGTCTTTATATATCTCCAGAAACTTTAATCCCAACCCGGTTCCTCCGAAGTATTTATTAAGGTCTATAAAGCTTTTAACATCCGCTTCCTGTTTTTCCAAGTCTATTGAAAGCACTTTTTTAACTGATATGTCAATCATTTTTCGTATCTTCCTCAACCTCAAAAACTTTCTTAGGGCATATTAACTCAATCTTTTCAATATCTAAGATATTAATCCTCGGATCTATTTCTAATTCAAACCCTAAAGCTTGGGTTTCGGGATTTTTTTTCCTGAACACTCTGATTAAAGAATCCTCGAGACCAACCTTTTTCAGCTGTCTCTGAGCTTCAAAAATACACAATTCACACCCGTTGCACCTATTTATATATGTTGGTTTTATTATTTTTGTCATTTACTCTTAGTTCCTATTTTAATACTTCAATTCCAGGTAACGTTCCTTCAGCCAAAAACTGAAGCATTGCACCACCGCCGGTAGATACAAAACTAAATTTGTC
>JAKLGS010000090.1 GCA_022710505.1 Patescibacteria group bacterium | reverse complement strand
GACAAAAATCCGGATTTTGCAAAGCAACTTTCTATCAAGTCGTGGCTTAAAAGAGCATTTTCCGGGAATTTTCCTAACAAAGTCTCTTTTACAGCCCTTACATCAAATATGCCCTTACCCATAAAATTAGATCTATTAAAAACATCCTGATAAATATCAGATATAGCTGTGGAGTATGAGTCAAAACCGCTATCTGTTACAAATATTCTTGTAAAAGGAGAGTTATGTTCTGTTTCAGGTTTTATGATAATCCTAGGCTGTAAAAACCCATAACCTCTCTTAATTATTTTTTTATCTTCATCTAAAATCGGAAAATTTAATGGGTGCGCCATCGCACCTATCAATTTTAACGAAACATCAGCAGGTATTGAGGTATCTTCGTCCAATGTAATCACGTACCTTACGCCATACAATCTTGAGACATCGCCGTCTACAACGGAGAATGATTTATTTTCCGACTTGTTTTTTTCAGATAACCATTCTACCAGTTGCATTAATTTTCCTCTTTTCCTCTCCCAACCCATCCAGCAACCTTCTCTTGGATTGAAAAGTCTTTTTCTATGGAAAAGATAAAATACATCAAAACCGGAAGACTTGTATTTCATATTTAACTGTTTTATCTTTTTTCTTAGATAAGTTAGGTCTTTACTATCTTGATCGGTTTCTTCATAAGGGGAATCTTTAAAATCACTTAAAAGTGCAAAATAAAGATTATTAAACTTGTTCGTTAAAAATCTTTTTTCTAAATTTTCTACTAATATATCTACTTTCCCTTTCCCGGAAAAAATAGACGGAACAACAACCAATGTCTTATATTCTTCGGGTATGTGGTTTTCAAATTCTAGTTTTGGAGGTAGCGCCGGCGGCATTAACCATGTAAAAAATTTATTCGTAAAGAAAATACAAAGATTTGATGAAGGTACAATCTGTAGAAACGTTAAAATAATCGTAAGTAAAAGGTTTTGTGTATTTTTAAAAAAGAACGAAAATGAGAAAAGTGAAAGTAAAATAACCAAACTTACATTCAACCCAAAATACGATAAATCCGGATACTTTTTTACTAGTATTTTAAGTGCACCTTTCAGAGGAGGTTTATAACCTATCTTTCTAGCAAAAGAATAATAACCATCATCTATTAAATAATATCCAACATGTCTTTGAACATCTATATTTGCTTCGGAAGATTGTTCAACTAGTTTTCTGGCAATTTCTGACTCACTGAAATTACTGTTTGAGCTCATATCCTCAATAATATGTCGATATCTATCGCGGCTAATATCATCCATTAACGGGTATATACCGGAAGGATCAATTGATAAAGTGTTTTCTACAATACTTACCTTTGTAAAAAACTTGCTCCAATTTATGTATGAAAAATTACGGATCGAGGTTACTGCATTATTTAAACCTTGTTTCAAATCTAAATCCCTTAAAACACTTGCTCGTGTAAACTCTTCGAGGTTCAAGTCCTCTTCGTGAATTTTTCCTTCAACAAGCTTCAAGGCCTCTTCTACACGATAATCTAGTTCTCTTATGTCTTCTAAGACTAATAATAGTACATGGGGGCTAACTGAAACATCTTTTATAATTTTTTTAATTCTTTTGGCTGGATTTTTACCTTTATCTATGTCTGAAGATATGTCTGAAACAATACTTGCAGCTAATTTACTATTTTCTATTTTTTCTTTTATTTCTAACCCTTTATCTAAAATTGATTTTATAATTTCAAATTTAATAATTGTTGGTAAAACCCAAAGTTCCAAACTTGATAGAGGGTATATTTTTTGATAACCCTTAAGAAAAGGTATTAATGTTTCTTCAGAAAATTCATATATTGATGCCTCCAAATACTTTCTAGCGATGTAATGAATTTGAAAATATATTTTACTGTACTCTGATAAGGGTAACTTATTTAATATTTTTGGTTTAAATGTTTCTGAAAAATAGGAAGATTGCTGATTAATTAAGTAATAATTATCTAGTATCCATGAAGATGACAAGGGAACAATTTCAGGATTTTTCTCAAACTCAATCACTAGATATGAATATAATGAATCTATATTTTCTATTAAACTCTTGTAATCAAGCTGTCTATCAAAATTAAATTTTGAAAATAAACGTTTCGAAGGAAACTTTTTTTTGATAGCAATATCCCTACCTAGGGTATAAAAATTTACTTTATTCTCCATATCGGTTCTCCATAAATATTCTACATTAGATTGAATAGGAAATTAAGTATTTTAAAAGTAAAAATTCGATTAACTATCTAAATATTATTTAATATATTGTATTATTAACATATGAAAAAAATATTTAATTTTTTAATCATCGTTGGAATAGCATACGGTATCTATTATTTCGCCGATCAAACAAGAATTTTTAAAAGATTGAATTGTTTAGGTCTTGGAGGAACTCCTGTAAATGTAAGGGAAGTTGGGGCTAACATTATAAGTAACGATATAGTATGCGCGGAACCTACTACCGACGCCAATAAAGAATGCTTTGATAATACTGACTGTAATGAAGATTGCATTTTAGAGAGATACTCAGACGAGTATCCTGATGTTACTACTTTTCTAGATAAACACGGGTACGATAAACGTGGTTATTGTCAACCTTATGAGGATATGGATTGTTACGTGTCGAGAGACAGGGG
>JAKLGS010000009.1 GCA_022710505.1 Patescibacteria group bacterium | reverse complement strand
TTCAATTACGATGTTTGCATAGAGATTATTTACACCCTGTCTGTTCATAGTGTTAACAAGCCCAAGTAAAATTGAGGATAAAAATAAAAGGTTTACAAAAGCTAATACCATAACTGATATGGTTAAAGTTGTTGTACCAATATTACCCTTGACTATTGCTTTGTAAGCGAGAAAAAACGCTGTTTTAAATTTTTCCATCTAATTCTTTTTTATAAAAACTAAGTAATTCTTGTACAATAGGAATTCTACTACTGATATTATGAAGCATTTTGTTTAGGTATCTTTTACCTTGTGGTGTTAGCCCATACAATCTTTTAGAAGGACCTATATCACCTTCCCTCCAAACAGATTTAATAAAACCAGACTTTTCCATTCTTCTTAAAGTTGTGTACATGGTACCTGACTTTATTTTCATAGAGTTGTTACTAATATCGGCAATCTGTTTAATTAGGTCATAGCCGTAGCTTGGATTGCCGTAGATAAATTTGAGTATCAGGAGTTGTAGCAATCCTTGTTCAGGATAACTAATTTTAAAATTCTTCTCTTTTTTTCCCTGTTGATTTTTCATTCTATATAACATTGTTACATAGAGTTAAGATAATTACAATATAGAAGTTTAAAAAAGTTGGTGTGAAAATGTAAAATTGATAAATATAAAAAAAATTTACATTCTTTAAATATTGTTATAACAACAATCCCAAAGGTCTGGTGGGGAGGGTGGGAGTAAGAGCTTGCTCGTCACTTCGTTCCTGCGCTTCCTCTTGTATTGCTTCGCAATATAGTCGCTTGCTCGTCACTTCGTTCCTGCGCTTCCTCTTGTATTGCTTCGCAATATAGTCGCTTGCTCGTCACTTCGTTCCTGCGCTTCCTCATAAATTTTCGCTTTGCTGAAATGTGCGAAGCCGCTCGTTTAACGCTCATAAATTCGCTACTCGCTAGTTCCTCACCTCTTCCCATAAGAAAATCTCGCCTGTACCTAAAGCCACACGCGAGATTTCCTGGTGGGGAGGGTGGGAGTCGAACCCACATAGCCGGTTTTTCAGACCGGTGCCTTGACCACCTTGGCTACCGCCCCATGTTTAGACACTAAATTCTACCAATTATTGCACACTTTTAGCAATATGGAGGCCTGGGCGGGAATAAGATCTTGCTCGTTCCGCTTATAGCGTAACTGCGCTTCCTCTTACTTTCGCTTTCGCGAAAGACGAACCCTAAATAATTTTTTAGTTTTCGCAACCTACAGGGATTCTCTCATATTGGAGGCCTGGGCGGGAATCGAACCCGCGATAAGGGTTTTGCAGACCCTTGCCTTACCACTTGGCGACCAGGCCAATATGTAACACGTCAATTATACCTTAAATGTTTGGAAATAATTATATAAAAAATGGAGCGACGGACCGGATTCGAACCGGCGACCTTCTCCTTGGAAGGGAGACATTCTACCACTGAACTACCGTCGCATAATTAAAAGAATCGTTTTGTACCTAAAACTGATACCCTATCAAATGTACCAATTTTTACAGTACTCACTATTTTTTGGAGCGACGGACCGGATTCGAACCGGCGACCTTCTCCTTGGCAAGGAGACATTCTACCACTGAACTACCGTCGCGTAACTAAAACATTATAAACAAAAAATGTAAATCTTACCAGCTACCTCCGCCACCGCCACCTCCCCCACCTCCCGAAGAACCCCCTGAAAATCCGGATGAAAAACCTGAAGAAGATCTTGTTGAAGACATACCCGAACTGTAAGCAGATTTCATAGAACCACCAATACTATGTGTAAGAGGTGCAACAAACCCGCTACTTGTATAATTGTCTCCTTCGTACCAATCAGGTTTCACTAAAGTAATATCTTTGAATCTTTCTGCCCATATTTTTTCAACTCCAAAAGCTGCGGCATAAGGTAATAATTTTTCAAAAAACATTTGATTTTTTGATTGAAAATTAACCTGTTCGTCCTGTGATTTTAAAAAATTAAATAAAGAAATCGCTTCAGAATATTTTTCAATTCCTTTTTCAGTTCTTTTTATATTTTTCTTTCCAAAAATAATACTTACCAATACTAAAGGTAAATTCATAGTCGTTAATCCTAACCCAATAAATGTTATATTTCTGGCAATATCATTTGTGGGTTTACTATTATACATCTCCCTATTTACAACCTCCTCCTCAACCGTCTTATTAAATTTTGCTATCTTGGAAAATAACGTTTTGGACCTTTTTAACTCCTTATCTGTTACTTCTATTCGGTCACCTTGGTTTACCCTATCAAGTTGATTTTGTATTTCGGTGAAGTAAGGAATTTTTATAATCTTGTTCAATTTCTTTAAATTCGATAGCTGAATTTCTAATTTATCTATTTGTGCCTGATCTAAACTTGATATGTCTATGCCATCCCTAAATAACGCTTCCATAATCCCTTTTTCGAAATTCCTTAACTCAGATGACTCAACGTCCTTTAGACGTATAAAGCTGTAGTGTTTATTCTCGTTTTCCTTAATTTTTAAAAAGCCTCTTTGAGCTAAATGGATAATTGTAGCAGTTAGTTCCCGGTGGTCTATTTTGTTATCAACAATAAATCCTGTTTCTGCAGGTGAGAAAAATACTCCATCGTCATATTTAGGAGGCTCGAACCATGCAGATACTATTCTTTGATTTCTTTTTAAATTATTTGATTCTTTTATACTGTCGTATAAATACTTTACTGGAAAGAAAACATACCACACAGATGCTCCCAATCCTAATAATACTTGAAAAGCTCTTAAAAATATTGAGGGTTTATCTTCTTTAGGTTCCAGAACAGCTACAATATTTTTAGGAAATGAAATTGCTACTGTAATATTTTCAGATGGGTTCAATAACTTACTTGAAGTTACATTAATTTTTCCATTGGTATTATTTATTGAACATGTCTGTGATGTACTCCCAACGTAACCCTCATAACATAAATATTTTAATTCAGAATCTATAGTATTTGTCGGGAGGGTGATTGATGATGAAAATTTTAATATAGGTACATTCCAATCAAATCCTAATAAATTCCAATAAAACTCATCGTGATCTGTAAAATATCTTAAGGCACCGCTGATATTATATTTAATTACATAAGTTTTCTTACCTGTAATGAGTTTATCAGCGTCACCTATTTTTAACTCTATGTAATCACCAATTTTAGATTTTGAATAGTTATATTCGTGCCCCACATCATCAGTTATGCTTACTATTGAAATCTGTGTAATGTAGGTCTTACCATCTTCGTTCTTAGTTTTAAAATCTAAATTTCTGACTAAACCGTGCTTTTGTGAATTTTCAAAATCGTATTTTATTTTTTCCTCTATAGTAACAGTACCATCTTTATTTATTTCGATGTTGGAGTTAAATGAATCAATTTTTTCTGCGAATACTGTTGATTTTAATAAAGAGTTACTAAAAATAAAAAGAATAAGTGTAAATAGTATTCTATTAAATCTTTTATTCATTAGTTTAACTGGTGGGCGAGACAGGACTTGAACCTGCACGGGTTTTACCCCACAACGACCTCAACGTTGCGCGTATACCAATTCCGCCACCCGCCCACGACATTTAGAATTATACATTATATTTTTGGTGCCGGAGACAGGACTCGGTCACCTGTTCGCATCTGCTGATGTGACAGTCGACCCCGCCTCGGCGCCGTCGCGCCTGCGGCATTCGAGCCCTAACATTGACACATCCTTTTCAATACGAAATATTTGATTATCAAGTTATCTTTGGTGCCGGAGACAGGACTCGAACCTGCAAGTCTTTTGGACACAGCGTTCTGAACACTGCGTGTATACCATTCCACCACTCCGGCTTGCTTCTCTAATTATACAAAAAACGGTCCGATTGAAATAATAATCGGACCTTATTAGAACTACCTTGAGTTTTTAATATTTTTACAGTTTCTGTCTTTGTTAGGTATTCTTCTCTTGGCTTGATGTATTTTAGGATACATCTTTCGAAAATCCGTTTTTATTTTACATACGAAATTACTAACATATGAACAGCTACAGTAATCTTTAGACATGTCTCCCTTTCTACTCTTGGTATTTTTACAAAATAATACTACGATTTAAAAAGATTTAAAAGCTCTTCGGGCTGATTGATTATGAAATCTGGTTTATATTTACTCAAAACATTTTCGAAATTATAACCCCATGTAACGGAAGCTACTTTAATACCAGCCTCTTTAGCTGCTTTAATATCCCTTATTTCATCACCAACGTAGATTACATTTTCTTTTTCCATTCCGTATTTGTTTATTGCTCTTTCAAGAATTTTATTTTTATGAAAATAGTCAATCGAACTATAAATAAAATTAAACATATTCAAATTATTATTTCTGAGAAACAATTTTACATTCTTAGTTGAATTAGAGGTGGCAACCCCCAACCTTACCCCATTTTCTTTTAACTTGGTTAATACTTCGGGAAGATCCTCAAACACTTTCACATTATCTATTTGTTTTGATTGTTTCCTTTGATATTTATATAGGAAGAATAATAGTTTATAAGTAGGGATTTCCAAATCTTTAAAAAATTCCATAGTATCCGTTGATCTAAATTTTTCGAAATCTATTTTTTCATCGCTTAACAAATGCAAACTTCTATTAATTTCAGTGGCAGCGTTGACAGTAAATGCTAAGGTATCAGCAAGTGTCCCGTCGAAATCAAATATGAGATTGTATTTATTTTTAGCTTTCATTAGTTTAATAAAAGCATGTTTTGATAAAAAAGTGAAATAAGTCAGGATATTTTAACGCCTCTCTAATTAACTGATATTAAAAATGGTGAGGACGGAGGGGCTCGAACCCTCGACACTTCGGTTAAGAGCCGAATGCTCTACCACTGAGCTACGTCCCCATAAATATCAACAAATTATACAATATATTTACTAATATTATTTAAACAATTTATTTCAGATACGAAAACAGCGATCTTTGGAAAATCCTTAGACCGCTGTTCTTATTATCGAAAAAAACGTTATTTCTTCTTCTTTACAGTTTTTTTCTTAGGTGCAGCTTTTTTAACTGCTTTTTTCTTTACTGCCATCTTAGGGGCCCTCCTTTGGCTAAATAATTACTCCTAACAAACACTATCCTAAATTATTAAATAATTTCCTCGTCATCATCTTCCCAAGAATCTTCTTCATCCGATACTGCTTCTTCATTTAACTCATCTTTAACTTCAAAATATAAATCCCAATCTTCATCCGAAGCGTCATCCTCTAATGTAAAATTTGGATCTTCTTTTAACTTTTTTCTTATTTCTTCTTTAGTAATCATTATTAATTATCTCCTAATAAAAATAAGGACATCTTCTTTAACGAAGTGTCCTCTTAAATTTTTTATTTAAATAAATTTTTTTGGGCAGAAATTTATTCATTTCAATATAATAAAATTTTGCAGATTATTTATGAAAATGTCAATATGGTGTATTCGTGTATACATTGACACGACAATGTATAACAACCATATTTATTTGTTGATATTTCTACACTATTTAATGAATTATTTTAAATAAAAAATATTTTTATACTCAAATAAAATAATATTTTGGATATTAATATAAAAATAATTGGTGCCCCCAGAGGGATTCGAACCCCCGACCCCTCGTTCCGAAGACGAGTGCTCTAAATCCGCTGAGCTATGGGGGCAGGATAAAACAATCGTACTTAGTTATATTATACATAATTTTCCGTGTTAAAATTATAAAGATGAATAAAACAAAAATTATCATGATAATAAGTTACATATTTTTAAGTACGCTTCTTGTATTTTATGTAAAATCAATTTTAAAAAGAGACGATCTTAAAATTTATGAAAAGAAAAAAATAGAAGTTGAGGAATCCTACTCTGTAGACGTAACATTAAAATTGATTAACGGAAAAATTATAAACGAATTTACTAAGACATTAAAAAATACGGATTCGGTAGAAGAGTTAATGAAAAAAATCAGAAGCTCGGGTGATATTTCTTATGAGATAGTAAAGTACACTTATGGTGTAGATATTGTATCGGTTAACGGTAACGTATCTAAAGATGGTTTTAAATGGGCAATTATAAAAGACAATGAAGACATTACTTTAAACATTGATAAAGTGAATCTAGAAAAAGGTAAAACCTACGAACTCAAAATCATAGAAAAATAATCTAAATTGTTATTCGTATCTCAGTGCTTCAATTGGATCTTTTTTGCTTGCTTTTACAGCAGGGTAAGTTCCAAATACTACTCCTACCAGTACTGAAAACCCGAGCGCCAGAGGTATTGCCCAGAAAGGAACGCTGGCTTTTATAAGATTTCTAATGATTAACGTACTTAACCATCCCATGATCAGACCAATAATTCCTCCTGACATACTTATTAACACTGCCTCGATCATGAACTGCCTTTTTATATCATTTGATGTAGCACCTAAAGCCTTCCTCAACCCAATTTCTTTAGTTCTTTCGGTAACAGAAACTAACATTATATTCATAATTCCAATACCTCCTACTAATAATGAGATACCGGATATAGATACCAGCGCTATAGTTAGAATATTTAATATACTGCCGATAGATTGTAAAACATCTTCCTGAGTCATTACAGTAAATTGATCGGAGTCTAAATCTCTTAAAAGAGCTAACTCCACTTGTCTGGTAGCCTCGTCTAAATTAACTCCCTTTTTAGCTTTAGCGGTTATAGCAGTAATTGATGTAGAATCAAAATTATTCATTACGGTAGTGTAAGGAAGAATTAAAGACTCATCATAGTCAGGACTTTTCTGCGCTAAAACACCAACAACCTCATAAGACTTTCCATCTACCTTTATAGTCTTATTTACCGGATTCTCATCTCCGAATAATTTATTAGCCAATAGATATCCAAGAACAGCAACTCGAGCACTGTTATTTTGTTCAGTTCTACTAAAGTACCTTCCCTTATATGTATGAGAATTAAACAATTTATCAGAATCAAAAGTTGTCCCAAAAACAAAACAGTACTCACTATGTGTTTTATATTTAACTGTTACATAGGTTTGAATCTGTGGAGATACTATATCAACATAGTCTTTAGCTGAAGATTTAATAATATCAACGTGTTTTTCTTTAAGATTTGCACTTGAAATTGCACTTCCAAAACCACGTGATGATCCTCCCCCCACATTCCCACTTACCACAAAAATTAAATTAGATCCAAGATCTTCAAATTGATCTTCAACATAATTCTGAATCCCACCTACAAGAGAGACTAACGAAATAACAGCAAACACCCCAATGATTACACCCAACATTGTTAAAAAGGATCTTATTTTATTTAGTAACAGCGATTTTAATGCTGCCGATAGTGTTTCTTTAACGTTCACTTAAAATTGCTCCATCTTTTAAAATAACCTGCCTTTTAGCTATTTTAGCTAAATCCTCATCATGAGTGACTAGTATTAAAGTTCTACCTTCATTATTTAAATTAATTAAAATCTTTTCAATCTCCTCGCCCATTTTGGAATCTAAATTTCCAGTAGGTTCATCTGCTAATATTAGTGACGGGTTATTGACTAAAGCTCGGGCGATAGCGACTCTCTGTCTCTCTCCACCAGATAATTCATTAGATTTATTTTTTAAACGATGGGATAGACCAACTTGTTCTATAACTTCCAAAGCTATTTTCTCGTGTTCTGAATTTGGGATTCTACTATATATAAGTGGAAGCATTACATTCTCTAAAACAGTCGTTCTTTGTAATAAATTAAAGGCTTGAAATACAAATCCAATATCAGTATTTCGTACTTGTGCCAATTCTCTCTCGCTCATTCCTTTTGTATTTTTACCATTTAAAATAAGTTCGCCTGAAGTAGGTGTATCTAAAAGCCCGAGCATATGCATTAAAGTTGATTTTCCTGAACCAGATTTACCTGTTATAGCAATAAAATCGCCTTTATTAATAGTGAGATTTATATTACATACAGCTGTAATGACTTCATCTCCTACTTCATATCCTTTGCAAAGATTTTTTGCTTTTAATACGGGGGTCATTTTGAATTTATAATTCTTGCTACATAACCTTCTTCGATTTTAGTATCGTCAGTTGCAGGAACTAAAATAGTTTTACCTGAGAGATCTGTTTTTACTTCACTGTATAAATCTCCTTCCAGACCTAATTCTATTGGCTCTTTTTTTACTTTCTTTCCGTCTAATATCCATACAAAAGGGTATCCATTTTCGTTGTAAGATATTTCATTAAAAATTAGCGACGGTACTTCACCTTCGGTTTTATCTGTAATCATATAAGCGTCTCCGGTCATACCTACTTTAATACTTTTTCCATTGCTTTCAAAAATATTCTTTACGACAAACCCTCCTTTAACAGGATCTGAATATAGAGATAAACTACTCACCTTTCCTGTAAATGTATGGTTTTCATAAGAATCTAAATCTATCTCTACGTCTTGCCCTTCTTTAACTGTAGAATAATCTTCTTGATCTAAAACCACTTCAAAAATAATATTGCTTAAATCAGCTATAGTAATCACAGGGACGCCTGGAGTGGCTGTTTCCCCCTCCTTTTGTGATAATTTGACTATTGTTCCATCAAAAGGGGCGTATATGTAGTAATTTGATAAAAGTGAAAGCTGCGCTTGGTAAGCAGCCTCAGCTTGACTTAATGACTCTTCGTATTCCCTAAGTTTTATATCGTAAGAGTCATTTCCTCCTAATAATCTGGCATTTGATTTTTTTTCATTTTCAAAAAGTTCCTTCTGTCTTAATCTTATATCCCTCGAATCCTTGTAAGATTGAATGGTTTGGTTTTGTATAGATGAGTTTACAGAGCCTAGTAACTGACCTTTTTTAACTTCTTCGTTCTCAGAAACATATATTTTTGTGATTACTCCGCTTGCAAGAAAAGATAAGTCTGCCTGTTTATCTGATACAACAATTCCACTGGCTGATACTGTTTTTTGCACTTCCCTATTTTCAATATTTACTTTTCTAACCAGAGCTGTAACAGAGTTTTTTTTATTAAAATAAAAAATTATTCCAATAATTATAAGTGTCGGGATCAAAATATTTTTCATTTTTTTGGTAATATTATTTTTCTTATTCATATTTATGTTATGATTTTAGCATGCGTACATTATTTAAGCCTAATCATCCTTTGAGGCAAATAAATAGTTTTAAGTTTGCTTTTGAAGGGATTTTTCACGCTTTCTTGAGCGAACCTAACTTTAGAATCCAACTGTTCATAGTAGCAGTTTCGATAATTTTAGGCAAGGTATACGAAATAACAAGAATAGAGTGGTCCTTTATTGTTATATGTTCTGGCTTCCTACTATTTATGGAACTTATAAATACTGTTATTGAAGAAATAATGGATCGTTTTATGAAAAATCTTAATGATGGTGTAAAAATTATTAAAGATGTTTCAGCCGCAGCAGTTCTTATTGCAGCACTAACCTTTTTAGTAAACTTTTCATTAATATTTGGTCCAAGAATATTTGGCTAATAACCTTGTTTTTGTATTTCCTCTAATGTACCAGGTGTCATCATATAAACTCTAACTTTATCTGTTCCTTGAGAGGTAAGAATATAAACAGGCTCGTGATTTCCAACCCAATATGCAGCCTTATCATCATTAATAGATTCAATAAAACTTTGTGGGTTACTAACATAAACATAGAGACCTGATTTTTCGTAATTTCTATCATAATCAAGGTAATAACCGGAGATTTGTTTTCTTTCGTTAGATGAGTACGCCTGAAGCTCGGGGTGTGACTTTGCAAAACTTCTAATACCTTCCCAGTTTCTATAGTAAGGAAATCCAAATAAACTAAGGTGATAGGACTCATCAGGTCTTTTTAAATCCCAAATTAAAAATTTTTTACTTTCCCAAGGATATTCCTTTGCATGATCAACAAGTATTACGAAGGTTTGAACAAATAAGAATAAATAAATTGTATAAACAAACAAAAAATTAAATATTCTTACAAGTGGATATTCAAATATTTTGAAAACAGCACTTTCAACAGCAACTAAACCAAAACCCATGAGAATTGATGTTGGAATAAGGTAGTTATAAATGTGTGTTCCAGATATATATACAAAATATTCAAAAAATAAAACCGAAACAGTAACCCAGGAAAAAAGAAAAGCCACTCTTAGTTTGTCTGACTTTATTGAGTGCATTATCTCAGTTGAGTGTGAGAAAAAATCTCTAACGTATTTTGGAATCCCCTTAATTTTTATAATCGTATCTGAAAGGAAACCCAACATTATAAAGACAGTACCTAAGAAAGAGGTTACAAAATAAAGTTTTAATGAAAATATTGGTTGATATAAATTAAAAAGATATTTAGAGCTTGAAATCTTACCTGATGACTGACCGGTGATTCTATTTAACCAATAATCAGAGGTTGCTACACTAACTGAGCTTAAAAATGGAAGATAAAAAAGAGCCAGTAAACCTGACGAAACTAAACCTGAAATTATAAATGTTTTTATTTTTTCTTTAATTTCCAAATCATCTCTTGTAAACCACCTTATAATCAGATACAAAACAAAAGGAAAAATAAAAAAACCATCATAATGTGACAATAAGGATAGAGACCAAAATATAAGTCCAAAAAAGACACCAAAAAACTTATATTTATCTCCCTTAAGAGAAAGCGAGAGAAAATATAGACACAATATAGAAAATAAAATAGTAAATGACTGGTATTGGACAATTCTTGAAAAAGCTACAAATAGTCCATTACATGACAAAAACAATGACGAGTAAGAAGCCACTTTTTCGCCGAAATGCAATTTGATAAATTTATAAAAAAACAGTATCGATAAAATACCTGCGATGGCAAAAGGCAGTCTCATTAAAAATTGATTTTCATATGTTGGATCAATAAATTTTAGTAAATAAGTTATTAGAAACTGTATTGGTCCTTTCTTTTGTGCAATTAGAAATTCAATTAATGACTGCCCTTTAGAAGGTAAATACAAAGCCTTGATTTCGTCACCTTGATAATCAGAATACCCCAAATTAATTAATCTTAAAGCTGATGAGAAAATAATAAGTAATATTAATTTATAATTGTCTTTTATATATTTTAAACTAAATATTTTTTTCATAATCTTTTTTTATTTTATGCCATAAACCAGTAATTCGTTCATAGCTCGTGTAACTGAAACGTACGCTTTCCTAGCATCTGAATAATTTTTTATTTTCTTCATATTTAAATTTAAAACATAGACTTTCGAAAATTCTAAACCTTTGCAATCATCTGATTTCATTAAATATATCCCGAGGGGTGTGTAATTTATTTTTTGATTTGATGTTAATTTAATAAAACCATTTTCAGTTTTATCGATATTTTCTTTTAGCATGATATCCCTAACTTTTTCTACAGTAAAATTATTATGTTCAAATACAATAACTCCAATACTTTTATGAGTATTCTTTAGATCGTTTGACAATGAATTACCAAATTCCTCTAACATCTCGTCCTCATTTAAAAATAGCATCTCTCTGGGTTCCTCACCTACTCTATCTATAGATTTTGGAAGATATTTTTTCGTGTAAGGTTTTAATATTTTATTCGCGTAATCTATTATCTGCTTTGTACTTCGATAATTTTCTTCCAAACTAAAGTTATTCGCAACTCGAGCATCGGTTATGACAGATTTAATATCATTCCAATCTCTAACACCATCATTTTCTAAAGACTGGTTCAAATCTCCGAATAAAGCAAACCTTCCTCTTAGTACTATTTTATTGAGAATTAGATATTCTAATAAACTAAAGTCTTGAGATTCATCAACTACACAATATTCATATTTTTTATACTCTCTCATACCAATTAATTCTAAATACACCGATGTGTAAACAAGTACATCCGTATAATTGAGAGTTGAGTTGATATCTATGTTGAGGCTTTTAACTGTTTTTTCAACAGCATTATTTTGAAGATCATTTTTAATTCTATTTGCTGATCTTAGTATTTTCCTTAAATTCATTAAATTTTGTTTATTCAACCAAGAGTTCAGGCCATCGGGATTAAGTTTTAATTGATACTTTTGAATCTTTATTTCTTCCAAAGTATCTTTGAGTAATTCAATAACATTTTCATAAGGTGTTTCATTGTAACTGTATTTAAAACTGGCATATAATTTTAATCCGGGATCTTTGAAGATATTTTTAATTTTGATCTCATAACCCTTAATTACTTTTATTACTTGATTTTGAATTGATTCAATCTTTTTCTTGTTATAGAAACTTGTATCTTGACCTTCATCAAAGTCGAATTTAATCTTAAGTTCCTCTCTAAATATAATGTTGTAAACTAAATCCCTGAGAGTCTTATATGTAACGTCAAAAATCCCTAATTTAGGAAAAAGTGTGGATAGATACCCTGCTAATATTTGGCTTTTTGTAACCATTAAACATTTTTCGGGATGAACCAACTTTGGGTAATTGAAAAATATGTGTGCGAGTTTGTGAATAGCTACAGTACTTTTACCACTACCCACACATCCTTGTACTATACATATCTGCCTTGGATCGGCCTCTATTATATCTAACTGTGATTTTTGGATAGTCTGAATAATATCTTCAAGTACACCGCCGGTTCTTTTTTCTATCTTTTCTTTTATTACTGAGGACTCGTCTAGTTGAAGGTCGTTATTGTAATATTTTATCAACTCTCCATCCTGAATCTCAAACGTCCTTTTTAATTTAAGATCTCTGATTTCCTTACCTGAGGGAGTGTCGTAACTTACATCTTTTTGAGGATATCTATATCTGTAATAAACTGATGCTACCTTACTTCTCCAATCTGTAATAATAGGTTTATCCTCCGTATATGAAAATTTACCTATATAGTACCTTCCTTCAGTGTTTGTGCTTTTATCATAAAGGTCTATTCTTGAAAAATAAGGCTCAGATGAAAGAAATTTAAGTTCATTTAATGTCTGGTATTTACCTTTTAAATTAAACGATAAGTTTTTTTGATGAAGTTGTTCCAAAAGAACATCAAAATCGTTTGATCCATAACCTCTGGAGCTGGAACCGTCTTCACTCAATTCTTTCAGTCTCTCTATATTTTCTTTTCCAAGTTTATCTAAGCTCTCATTTATAGTGTTTTTGGCTTGTTCAATTTTACTCAAAACAATACCGAGATGTCTTTGCTCGAGTTGCATATCTTCTTCATTCATATAGAAAACCCCTCCTTTCCTACTAACACTACAAACTCACCTTTTAGATGTTTACCTTTTACAAGCCCTATTAATAAGCTTACATTTCCTCGTAATATTTTTTCATGTACTTTGGTAATTTCATTTGCTAAACAAACGTATCTTTCACCAAGGTTTTCCTGAATTTCTTTTAACAACTTCTCTATTCTGAAGGGAGACTCATATAAAATTAATGTTGAGTCTAAATCTCCGTATTTTTTTATAAGCCGTGATCTATCACCTGATGTTTTTGGCAGAAAACCTAAAAATGTAAATTTATCTGTAGGAAATCCCGAAGAGGCGAGTGCAGAAATCGCTGCACAAGGACCTGGGATAGAAACTACCTCAAATCCCTTCTTTATTAAATCCCTAACTAATTTGTATCCAGGATCTGAAATAAGCGGAGTACCGCTATCAGAAATTAATGCTAAATCTAAGCCATTTTCAAGAGATGCTTCAATTTTAGGAAATACTACCTCGTGATTCTGGTCTCTATAAGATATTTGAGGAATATTAATTTCATATTTTTTAAGTACCTTATCAGTTTCTCGTGTATCTTCGGATAGAATTAAATCAACACTCTTAAGTGTTTCAATTCCTCTTAATGTAAAGTCGGAGAGGTTTCCTATGGGAGATGCAATTATATAGAGCTTACCTTTTTCCATATTTTTTAGTAATGCCCAGTACGAACATCTATTCTATCACTTTTTTAGTTAATTTGCGTTAAATCTTGAATTAGGGAAAGTATAAATTTACTTAAGTTTTTGAACTTCTTTATGCAAAGTATGTTTCTTTAATAAAGGGTTGTACTTCATAACCTCAAGTTTACCTTCTGAATTCATACGATTCTTTTGAGTTACGTATGTTCTTTTACCGGTCTCAGTGCACTCAAGACCTATTAATATTCTATTTCCTTTTTTCTTAGCCATAGCAAGTTAATATAGTATAAAAATAATACTTTTGCAATGCGCAAATATCTATAATGCTGAGCATAGCGGGCTGTGATAAAATCAAGGTGTTAAATATGAAGGAATACGACCATAAAAAAATAGAAGAAAAATGGAAAAATATATGGCTCGAAGACAATGTTTATGAAGCCTTTGATTTTTCAGATAAGCCGAAAAAATATATCTTGGCGGAATTTCCCTATCCTTCCGGTAATTCTTTACACGCAGGACATATGATGAGATACACAGCGCCCGATGTTTACGCCAGATACCTTAGAATGAAGGGTTATAACGTACTTTTCCCTATGGGTTGGGATGCTTTTGGACTTCCTGCAGAGAATTATGCTATTAAAACTGGAATAAATCCTGCGGTAATAACGCACGATACTATAAAGAAATTCAAAGAGTCGTTTTTAAAAATGGGGTACGGAATTGACTGGAATAGGGAGATAGATACAAGTAGTCCGGAATATTATAAATGGACGCAATGGATTTTCTTAAAATTTTTTGAAAATGGGTTGGCTGAATATAAAGAAACTCCTATTTGGTGGTGCGAAGATTTAAAAACGGTATTGGCAGACGAAGAAGTTATTACAGATAAAGAGGGAAATAAAATATCGGAAAGAGGTGAGAAACCTGTTATTAAAAAAATGTTAAAACAATGGGTTCTTAAAATTCCCGCTTACGCAGAAAAATTAATTGAAGGTTTGGATAAAGTTGATTTTCCCGAATCAATAAAATTAGCACAGAAGAATTGGATTGGAAAAAGCGAGGGCGCAAACATTATTTTTGATATTGATGGGGAGAAAATTGAGATTTTTACTACAAGGCCTGATACCGTGTTCGGGGTTACATTCATGGTGTTTGCGCCCGAGCATCCTTTTATTAAAAAAATAATAGATAAGGCTGAAAATAAAGAAGAGATAAATAGCTATATTGAAAAATCAAAGAATAAATCTGACCTTGAGAGACAGATCCAAAAAGATAAAACTGGGGTCATATTAAAAGGTATTGAAGCCACGGTTCCTTTTACAAATAAAAAGGTTCCTGTTTTTATAGCTGACTACGTTCTTATGGATTACGGTACAGGTGTCATTATGGCAGTTCCGGCACATGACGAAAGAGATTATGAATTTGCTAAGAAATTTAATCTTGAGATTGTTGAAGTTATTAAACCTGAAAATGAAGAGAAGAAAGAAGTTCAGATTAGTAATGAGAAAAGAGATTCTAAAGAACCAATTCTATATACCGGTGAAGGGGTTATGGTAAATAGTGATAAATATTCAGGAATGAAATCTATGGATTTTAAAAATAAAGTAGTTGAGGATTTGGAGAAAGACGGAAAAGGGAAGAAAGAAGTTAATTATAAAATTAGGGATTGGGTTTTTTCCAGACAAAGATATTGGGGAGAACCTATACCTTTGGTACACACACCAGAGGGAGTGAAAGCAATTTGTAATACTGAAAATCCCGATGAGGTAAATAAGTATCTCCCTCTCACCCTTCCGGAAATAGCTGATTTCAGACCATCAGATGACGGAGCCAGCCCACTTGAAAGAAACTCCGACTGGGTCAACATAAACTTTAATGGTCAACCAGCCCGTAGAGAAACTAACACCATGCCCAATTGGGCTGGCTCCTGCTGGTATTATTTACGTTACACTGATCCCAAGAATGAAAACGAATTCGCAAGTAAAGACAAAATGAACTATTGGCTACCTGTAGATAAATATTTCGGTGGTGCCGAACACACTACTGTACATCTTCTCTACTCCAGATTTTGGCATAAATTTTTATATGATCTAAAATTAGTCCCGAAAGAAGAACCATATTCATGGAGACTTAACGGAGGTCTTCTATTAACACAGCAAGGTACTAAAATGTCTAAATCTTCAGAAAATGGTGTTGATCCTATTACAGAAATTGACAAGTATGGTGCAGATTCTTTAAGAACTACCATTTGTTTTATGGGTCCTTACGACGAGACATACCCATGGAATCCAAATATTATTAAAACTATTAATAAGTTGATAAAAAATATTATTTCCCTTCAAGAGAAAGTTTGTGATAAACCCAGCGATGAAGAAACATTAAAGTCATATAACTCAATGTTAAAAAACATCACAAATATGATAGAGAATTTAAAAATGAACACCTGTGTTAGTGAAATAATGATTTTTATTAAAAATATTCAGAATAATAATTACATCGGTAAGGACGTGTGGTTAGGATTTTTAAAAGTACTATCAGTTTTTGCTCCTTTCATTTCAGAAGATTTGTGGCAGGAAATTAACAATTACTCTGAGTGGAAAAAGGAAAACAGCATTCATCTTCAACCATGGCCTTTAGTAGAAGAAAAGTATCTTGAAATAGACACTGTCGTAATTCCTGTTCAAATAAACGGAAAGGTACGAACGGAAATTCTAATAAGCAAGAGTGATACAGAAGATATCGTAAAAGAAAAAGCACTAAGCGATGAAAAAATTCAGGTATTACTTAGGGATAAAAACATACAAAAATTTGTATATATAAAAGATAGAATAGCTAATATTGTATTAAAACCATAAAGAATTTATTTATCTTTATCTTTACTTTATTAAATTTTTTTATTTTATTGACTTATTTTAATATTTGACAAATTAATTGGTATATTATAGGATATACGCAGTACCGCTGGCACGGACCAAATCTCGGTTTGCAAAAATATGAGCCACAAACCCTCATATGTCAGTTCTTTATAGAGTGTCCATAGAAATCTAATCGGACCCACCGCCGTTAGAAATCTCAAACATCTAATAAATGGTACTTTTTTATTATGAAAGGGCAACGGTGGAAGACGGTAATTTTGATGGAAAAAAACTATGGATCCTAGTTTTTTACACCAAGTTACCGTATTTTTTTAAATATTTCTGGTAATTTAAATCTATCGTAGTTCAAAAGTCACCGTAACTGTTTTTGATATTTCTGTAGAACCTGGTTCTATAGGAGCTCCACCACCACCCATCATTCGTGAATCTTCCTTTGCTAATCCATACAATATAGGGGAACCCGCACCACCTTCTTCTACTTTAATCACTTTGCCTAATTTCGCACCCATGCTTTTTGCCATTCTTTCAGCTTTTTGTCTTGCATCCTCAATTGCTGAAGTAAGTAACTCATCCGAATCTGTTTTTTTAGAGTCTATAGATAAATTAGGACCCCACATACTTGAACTCTCTATAGAGGTTAAAAATTCAGTAAAATCAGTTGATTTTGTTAAATCTCTTAAAGTAATTTCAATCGAATAGCTTGCATACCATTCATTAGGCTTATATTTGGTAATTCCATCTTCATAATAGGGATCTTCTCGTTGATAAACGTTTAAATTCTGAGTCATAATATCTTTTGAATCAATACCAAATTCTTTTATTTTATCTACAGCAA
>JAKLGS010000089.1 GCA_022710505.1 Patescibacteria group bacterium | reverse complement strand
GCTGACGATTTACAGAGAATGAATTATAAGATATTGATAATCAAATTAATAAAAAATAGTTATTGGTGGTTGAAAAGAAAAAAACTGCTTTTTTAACTTTTTTGGCATTCACATGGCAAGGCGATTTAGTGACATTAAAAATTTAAACTTGAGTACCTTTTTTATCTAGGGAAAAGAACATCAAATGAAAACCAACTAACCGCGAACAAAACTCAGTACCTCAGCACCTCAGTACCTCAGCCCCTCAGCTAACGACGAGCGACTTGGGTTGCGGAGAGACTGACGAAGAAGTTTTCAAGCTTGAACTAGTGAGGCTTGAAATCGAAGATTCACGAAATCCCTAGGCAAAATAAAAACTGGAGTAATTTTTTGTTTTTTTCTTTTTTCATCAAGAAAAAAGAAAAGAATTAAAAATAAAAACCAAATAACCGTAAACCCCTACCACCTTAAACCACGCTAAACCAAATTAAACAATCTTAAACCCAAAATAATAACCATAAACCCCTTGATTTTGCTGCCGCCGCCTCGGGTCGGGGCAAACAAAATCAGCAGTTCCTATTGTTTTTTTCTTTCCCCAACCCGTCGCGTCTCCTGTAGCCATCCCAAACCTATCTTAAAAAAAATCATCTTCCAAAGCCTAATTTATACTACATTATTCAATTTTTTATAATTTAGCACAAAAAAATTGAGCAATCCTCATTGATGTTTATGAGAATTAGTGTCAAAAGTTTTCACTAGATAAATTGTAGCAACCATGTTTTTAAATTATTCAAAACGCGGAATCTTCTTAGTAGCGACAGTATTATTTTTTGTATCGAGCTGTAAAGAAACTAAGGAAGGAAAAGAGAAACAACAACAACAAGCAGCACAACCAAATATTTTAATCATCGTTGCCGATGATATGGGTTTTAGTGATATAGGTTGTTTAGGTGGAGAAATACAAACGCCGGTTATCGATAAAATCGCTCAGGAAGGTCAACTATTTTCTAATTTTTATGTACAGCCCACTTGTTCACCCACTCGTTCATCTCTTTTAACGGGTTGTGATAACCATTTTGCAGGAGTAGGCATCATGCATGAGATGGATTATCCGGCACTGCATGAATTGAATCTTCCGGAGTATGCGGGAAGTTTAAAAAAAGATATCGTAACCCTACCTGAAATTTTACGTGAAAATGGGTATCATACATATATGGTAGGAAAATGGCATTTAGGGGAAGATGAGGGTCAGAATCCATTTGATCGCGGCTTTGAGGAAACATTCATCTTGGGATCCGGCGGAGGAAGTCATTCCAATGACGGTAGATCGTTAGCACCGCCTCAAACCATGACCTATACTCGCAATGGGATAGAGGTAAAATTACCGGAGGATTTTTATTCTACCAAAAATTATACAGATTCAATCATCAAGTTTATTGATCGAAATAAAAAGGATAATAAACCCTTTTTTGCATATCAGTCCTATACTGCAGTTCATGATCCACTTCAGGCACCAAAAGAGTATATCGATAAATACAAAGGTAAATTTGATGCCGGTTGGGATGCTTTAAGTGAAATGCGTTTTGCTAATTTGAAAAAATTAGGCATTATCCCGGCAGATTTAAAAAGTACCTTTAAAAATCCAGGCATTCCAAAGTGGGAAAAATTGACTCACGAACAAAAAGAGGAATTCGCTAGAGACATGGAGGTTTATGCAGCTATGTTAGATTATATGGATAAGAGTATCGGACGTATTATTGACTACTTAAAGAAAGAGGGTAAATATGACAATACAATGATTGTTTTTATGTCTGATAACGGAGCAAATGGAGCAGTGGCTGCAGCTTATCCCGGTAATGCAGATGGAAAATACTTAAGCACATTTAATAATTCTATGCAGAATAAAGGTCTCAAAGGTTCTTTTGTTGAAATGGGACCAGGTTGGGCTAAAGCTTCTTCTTCCCCATTTAGATTCTTTAAAGGCTTTACTGCTGAAGGTGGTATTAAAGCTCCTTTGATTGTTAAAATGCCGAATAACGCAGGAAAGAAAGCCGGTTGGAACAACACTTTTTTACATGTAACAGATATTTTACCGACAGTGTTAGAAGTAACTCAAACTAAATTACCTACAGAATTAAAAGGTAAAAAAGTAGAAAATAAATTTATAGGTAAATCGATGGTTTCCGTAATCGATGGTACGACAACTGTTTTACATGAAGAAGGGATGGGGTGGGAACTTTTTGAAATGAGAGCATTTAGAAAAGGAAAATACAAAATATTGAGATTACCGGTTCCATTCGGAACCGGAGATTGGGAATTGTTTGATATTGAAAAAGATCCGATTGAATCGAATGATTTGTCTAAAACCTTTCCGGAAATAAAAGCCGAATTAATTAAAAGCTGGGAAGCGTATGCCCAATATAATAAAGTGCACGACCATAAAGGATTCTATGATAATTTCTATCGAAACAATTTAGGTCCGGGTAATGGCAAGGAACGGAATTAGAAAGTTTTAAGTTAATTTCTACTATAACCGCAAATCCCCACCGCCCTTATAGAATTTCTTTAGAAAACAACGAACAACGAGGTAGTTTTCAAGCTTGAACTAGTGAGGCTTGAAATCGAAGATTCACGAAATCCCTAGGCAAAATAAAAAAGTGAGTAATTTTTTTGTTTCTTTTTTCATCAAGAAAAAAAAGAAAAGAACTT
>JAKLGS010000088.1 GCA_022710505.1 Patescibacteria group bacterium | reverse complement strand
TTTACTATTGCTTTTATTTTTTTACCTTTTTTTGCTTGTACTGCCATTTTTTATAATTGAGAAACTTGAGTGAAAGATAATTCCAACGGTGTTTCTCTTCCAAAAACCGAAACCAATACTTTTACTTTCCCTTGTTCTTCATTAACCTCGTCAACTTTTCCTAAGAAATCCTTGAAAGGTCCCTCATTTACCTTTACCGAATCTCCTAATCTGAATTTAGCTTCAAACTTGGGAGCCTCCATTTTAGCAAATTTCATCAAAGTTAAAACCTCTGATTTAGGTAATGGGGTAGGGGTTGAACCCATTCCCACAAAACCGGTTACTCCCGGAGTAGATCTAACAATATACCAGCTATCGTCGTTCATATCCATCAAGACTACTAAGTAGCCAGGGAATAATTTTTCATCAACTGATCTTTTCTTTCCCTCTGAAACGACTATTTTTTGTTGATGTGGTAAGAATATTTTAAAAACTTTATCCGAATGTCCTGCCGCCTCAACTCTTTCTTTTAGTGAAAGAGCTACTTTGCTTTCGTGGCCGGAGTAAGTATGAATTACATACCAGCTAGCACTTTGGCTAACATTTTTGTTTATTACGATTACATTTTCCTCGTCTACTTCATCGTCCTGAGATGTGTTCTCATCTATTTTTTCTTCTTCCGACGCAGTAGCATCTTCTGCAACATCACTGCCTTCTTCATTTTCATTTATTTCTTCTTCGGTGTGACCGTTATCTTCTCCCTGTTCCGTTGCTTCTTCTTGCATTTCAGAATCCTTGTTTTCAAGGTCTGTATCGTCATTATTTATTTGTGTGTTATTTTTATCATCCATATTTATTTAGTTATTATAAAGGTTAAAAATTCTTTGAAAAGGTAGTCCAGTAATGTTACTAGAACACCAGTCACAAGACTTATACCGATAACGTATCCTGTCAGTCTTAAAGTCTCTTTTTTATTTGGGAACTGTACCTTTTTAAGTTCCTCAAAAGATTCTTTTACGAATTTACTAACCCTGTTCACGCCGCACATTTTAACACGATTATTTTATGTTCACAACAACCTTATTTATATAAATTTATTCAACTCAAGAAAAATTTACACACTGATGTATAATCTTCACTACATATGATTCAATTATTATTTCAAAATCCGGCACTTTTTTTACTGATATCGGTATCTTTAGTAATCTCCATATCTATACACGAGTTTTCACATGCTCTTGTAGCGAATTATTTAGGAGACGGTACTGCAAAAAGTATGGGTAGACTGACTATAAACCCTAAAGCTCACCTCGATCCTGTGGGAACAATTTTATTACTGTTTGTGGGTTTTGGGTGGGGAAGACCTGTTCCATTTAACCCTCTTAACTTAAAAAATCCTAAAAGAGACGCCGCTTTAATTTCTTTAGCAGGACCTATGTCAAATTTAATATTAGCGGTAGTACTTTCTCTTCTATCAAAACTATTTGTTGTCGGTGGTTTGATGTGGATTTTTTTATATTTTTTAGTTCTATATAACTTAATGTTAGGTTTTTTTAATTTGATTCCACTGGGGCCTCTTGACGGAAATAAAATAGTTTTTGGGTTTTTGCCAAATAGATTCGCTGTTCAATGGATTGAGTTTCAAAAATACAGTATGTATATTTTAATAGTGATGGTAGCTTTGGGATTCACCGGAAAAATCCTCGGGCCTTTGGTTGATATATCAATTAAAATATTGGGCTTTAATTTGGCTTTATAAAGGCAAATACAGACACCCTTAATTTGACTAATTTTTTATTAATGAGTATTATTTTATTAATGCTCAAACGAGCAAACCTGATGTGCTCGGGTAAACCGAAGGTCGTGTAAATCTTCCATCATTCGATCTTCGATGGGAGTCGTAAAGTTTAATTCGAAAGTTTTAAATCGCAGACACCCACCTAAACTCAAACGGAGATCCGATCTTGGTGGATCGACACATCGGGACAAACTCATACCTCGCAATCGCGAGGTTTTTCTTTTCCCCTGATATAATCATTACGTGAAAATATTTGATTCAAAAATACAATCAGAAATTTTAGAGAAAAATATATCCGAGGCTTTAGATAAAGGTAACGGAGCGGGGAAGGTGTTGTCAATTGTTCAGGTCGGAAACAACGAATCTTCAAATAAGTTTATAGATTTGAAAGTTAAGCTGTGTGGAAAATATGGAATTTTATGCGAGGTTACAAAGATTGATGAGTCTAAAAATGATGATGAAATTTTTCAAATTGTTGAAAATATTTTTTCTAATGAGAGTGTGGGTGGGGGAATAATTCAACTTCCCTTACCTAGAAAAAGTTTGGAAAAAGTATTAGATTTCATTCCGATTGAAAAGGATGTTGATGTTATTTCTACGGAAGGTAAAAAAAGATTTTATTCGGGAGATTTTTCAAAATTGTCACCTGTTGTAAGGGCCTTCGAAAATTTTTTATCTAATTGTGATATTAATTACAATGGGTTGAAGGCTGTAGTAATAGGGGAGGGAGATTTAGTAGGCAAAACAATATCTTTTTATTTATCAAAAAAAGGGGCTAGTGTTGAAACAATTTCAAGTTATAAGAGCGGGGACAAACTTGATTGCGAGCTTTTAGTTTTGGCAACAGGTATTCCGAATTTAATAAAAGGAGAGGCCATTTCCGTGGATTGCAACGTGGTTGATTTTGGTTCTTCTGTTATAGATGATAAATGTGTAGGAGATTTGGATATGAGTTCTTCTATAAATCATTTAGGTTGTATTTCAAAATCCCCTGG
>JAKLGS010000087.1 GCA_022710505.1 Patescibacteria group bacterium | reverse complement strand
CCACTAAATAACCAAAACAAAACAACTAACAATATTAATATATCCTGAACAAATATAGTTGGAACAAGATAATCTACAAGAACACCTCCTACATACGAGGAAAATATTTCAAAATGTTTTCCCAAATTGATAGGAATTAGAAAAATCAGAATAAAGAATATTTTTTTAGATAGTCCCAATAATCTTTCTTTATATTGCATTAGAAAATATTGGGCAGATTTAATATTTATATTTAATGAATTTATTATAACCTAATTTATTGATATCGTTTGAGGTTATCCCCAAGTTTAATCAATATAATATTTGTATATAAAATAAGAGGTAGTTGTAGTAGTTGGTGTGGATATGTTGAAAAGTCTTTATATGCTTGAACGGTAACGAATAACCATTTTAATAATGTGGATATTTACATTTGCTTTTAAACCAAGTTATAAAGAGTCATATTATTAAATATGTTCTATTTAAAGGATTGTTGTTTGTTGAAAAGTGCTTAAAAAATGTGGATTACTTTGTGGATAAAAGTGGTTACTTATCCACATTAGTTTTAGATTCTTTCTTTTTCCACAAATCCTTAATCGTTAAAAATTATCTGTTTTACATTCACAATATCTTGAGTAACCTTACCAGTTTCCGCGATTTCTTCCTGTATTTTGTTTACACCGTGCATTACTGTTGTATGATCTCTTCCTCCTAAAAGCTCGCCAATAGACATAAAAGGGATATCAGTAATTTCTTTCATAAGGTACATAGCTACTTGTCTTGGTAGCACTAATTCTTTATGTCTTCTTTTACCTTTAATATCCTGAATTTTTACTGAATAGTATAAACATACAGCTTTCAGTATTTCATTCACATTTACGTTTTTAACAACCTTTTCTTTTACCGTGGCTCCCAGCGCCCTTGCGGCTGTATCTACTGTCAAAACGTCTCCTGTGGCCTTTGCGTAGGTTATAACTTGTATATACGCTCCCTCTAATTCTCTAATGTTAGAATCCACTCTTTCAGCAATAAAATTTAATACCTCGTTTGGTATGTTTTCTTTTTCAGCATCTCTTTTTGATCTTAAAATTGCTACCCTTGTTTCGACATCAGGGTTTTGAATATCTGCTACTATCCCGCTGCTGAATCTTGAGGTAATTCTCTCTTCCAGGCTGTTAAAATCTTTTGGAGGACGGTCGGATGTTATTAAAATTTGTTTACCGCTCATATACAAAGCATTAAAGGTATGAAAAAACTCTTCCTGGGTTGATTCCCTTCCGATAATAAACTGCACGTCATCAATTAGAAGTACGTCTGCTTTTCTAAATTTTTCTCTGAATTGGTTTGCTGTGTATTTTCCTCTTCCTTTTCCACTCTGAATTGTTTCAATTAATTCATTGGTGAAAGCTTCTCCTGTGGTGTATACAACTCTCATCCCCGGTTTTGTTTCTATTATTTTATTTCCGACAGCTTGAATTAAGTGGGTTTTTCCAAGCCCTACTTTGGAATAAATAAAGACGGGATTGTATAGTTCTCCCGGTTTTTCAGATATTGCCGTGGCTATCGCGTAAGCAAGGTTGTTGTTTTTTCCTAATATAAAATTATCAAATGAAAATTTTGGATTGAGGTTTGATTTAATTCTTTTTTCTTCGTTTAATTTTTCTGCAGTTTTTTGTTGGGAAAAAAGCGGCCCTAACTCGTCTTTGTTTTCCTTTACTTCTTTTTCTTTTGAAACAGAGTATTTAATTTTTATGCCTTTCCCCCCGATGTTTTTTACTGAGTTATCTACCACACTTGAAAATTTAGTTTCGAGATTTTTCTTAACAAAGTTATCTTCGCAAAACACTTCTAATGTGTCATTTTCAAAAGACACCCCTGTAGTTCTTGAAACCATTGTTTTGTAAACCATAGGGGATATCTCAAGTTGTATCTGTCCGAGAACAGCCTTCCAGAACTCTTTTGGGTTGTTATTTAGCGCCTCATTCATTTAAATAATAAACACCCTTCTTTTAATGGGGGACAGCATCTGCAGTTTATATTTTGCAGTAGAAGTACAAGTTACACAAGTTATCCACAATTATCAAGCAATGTGGATTATAGGGAGTGGTTGTTAAAGACTTTGTCTTTGCTTTTTATCTTCGATAGCACCTTTTACAGATTCAGCTAAATACTCCTCGTATGTTTTATCTATATTTCCGGGGTAGGCTGTAAAATCTAATGAAAATTCTTTAACCTTGTCTCCAAAAAATGATTTTCTTGTTTTCAAATCCCATATTACAAAAACGTCTACTTTTGCTTTGTTAGCGGCGCGGACGCCGGGAATCGACCCTTCAAAAGATACCACTTTTTTAGGATTCATCTTTAATTTTTTTAGCACTTTTTTGTAAATTCTATGTAGCTCCTCTTTGGTATTTTCATTACAAACGACCACGTCAAAAATACCTTCTAATTCAATCTTTTCTGTTAGTTTATCTACAACGGGCTTTGGGTAATTTGAAACAAGCGCCGTTTTAAACCCATGATCTTCCTTTAATTCTCCAAAAAGTTGCCAGAAACCATCCGTAGTGTCGATAATAATACCTTCATTGTTAATAGTTTCTATGTAAGCATTTGTAGTTTTTTCTATTAGGTCTTTAATTTTAAACTTTCCCTTTTCTATTTCATTTGCGTACAAAATAGATTCCCAGATAGTTCTGAAAGAATACCCAGGAATACAGTAAGAAGTTGGGTCAATATAGCCAAGAAACACATCGTTCATAACCTTTTGAAAAACCTGAATTTTAATTTCATTTAGTCCTGTAATTACAGCGTCATCAAGATTAAATATGACTGCTTTTTTTCCTTCGAATAATATTTTGTACATA
>JAKLGS010000086.1 GCA_022710505.1 Patescibacteria group bacterium | reverse complement strand
TTGATCTGCTTATTGCCCCGCTTAATCTTCTTAAAGCTTGACTCATTAACCTTGCTTGCATTGCCACGTGACTATCTCCGATATCACCTTCTATTTCAGCCCGAGGCACAAGTGCCGCAACCGAGTCAATAGCCACCAAATCCACAGCATTTGATCTTATTAAAGTTTCTGCAATATCCAAGGCTTGTTCACCTGTATCAGGTTGTGAGACTAAAAGATTTTCAACATCAACTCCAGTTTTTTCTGCATAGGAAGGATCAAAAGCATTTTCAGCATCAATTAAAGCAGCAGTACCGCCCAGCTTTTGGGTTTCCGCGATAATGTGTTGAACCAATGTAGTTTTACCTGAAGATTCAGGTCCGAAAATCTCAATAATCCTACCTCTGGGAATTCCACCTACACCCAAAGCCATGTCCAAAGCAATGGAACCTGTGGGTATCACCGGGATAGTTCTTTCGCCCACCGAACCACCTAACTTCATAATTGAACCCTTTCCGAAATTTTTTTCTATCTGATCAATAGCTGTTTTTAAAGCCAGATCTTTTCCTGCCTGAGCTGGAGATTTTTCTTTAATTTCTTTAAGTTTAGAAGATGTTTTTGCTGCCATATGCTGCCTCCTTGTTTTTAAATAATAAATTTATTTTACCAGTACTGGTATATTTATCAATTAGAATTTTCTATTTTTAATAGAGAAGTTGTTTTGAGTATGTGATATATTACGACGTCTATATTTAACTAAAATTTCTTAAGTCTTTTTAATGTCTCCTCTTTTCCTAGTAAACCAAGGACATCAAATAGAGGAGGGGTAGATTCACACCCTGTCGTGATATATCTTATTGTCATAAAGGCCTCTTTAGGCTTATATGAAAATTCTGCAAGTTTTTCGTGAGAGATGGCATCAAGGTCAGGAACGTTCCATTTTTCGCTCGGGATATTTTTATAAACTTCAATAAAGTTATCAATTATTTCGTGAGCTTTTTTTGAATCACCTGAAAATTTTTCCGCAGTTTTTTTATCTATTTTGGGTTCTTCAAAGAAGTAAAAAGTAATGTCGTTAAACTCACTAAGCTTTTTCATTCTCTCTCGGACAATTTCTAATATTTTTAAATTTCTAGCGTCAGTAGAATTTTTCAAATTGAGTTTTTCTGAATACTCTTCGTGCCACTTTACTACTCTGTTCCATAAATCTTCTAATGGTAAATTTCTAATATAAAGTCCGTTGAACCATAAAAGTTTTTGTCTATCAAAAGCGGCCATCTCTGATTTTTGTATTTTTTCTATTGAAAAGTCTTTTACAAAATCATCCAGTGAATACACTTCCCGCTCGGTGCCGGGGTTCCATCCTAAAAACATCATAAAGTTTAAAAGCGCTTCCGGAAGGTACCCTTCTTCTAAAAACCCAAGGGCACTCACCGATCCCGTTCTTTTTGATAATTTCTTGGTGCTGTCGGTTTCCCTCAATAAAGGAAGATGTATAAATTTTGGTTTCTCCCAGCCAAAGAATTCGTATAAAAGTACGTGTTTTGGTGTAGAGGGTAGCCACTCTCTACCTCTTAAAACATGTGTGATTTTCATTAGGTGATCATCAACTACGACAGCTAAATGGTATGTTGGGAAACCATCCGATTTTATTAAAACCTGATCATCCAAGTCGTTGGAAGGAAATGTGAGTTTCCCTAAAACCATATCTTCAACCTCAATATCTACATCTGATGGAACTTTCATTCTGATGACATAGGGTTTTCCTTTTTTTAAATTCTCTTCGACATCTTCCTTGCTTAAGTTAAGACAAAATCTATCGTATTTTGTAACCCCGCCCATCTCTTTCTGCCCCTCTCTTACTTTGTTTAATCTATCCTCATCGCAAAAACAATAGTAGGCGTTACCTTTTTCTACTAATTCCAAGGCGTATTTTTTGTAAATATCTAATCTTTGTGACTGAAAATAAGGTTGGTAAGGACCACCGACCTCCGGGCCTTCGTCCCATTTCAAGCCGTAATCTTTGATGACTTTAAGCATCCTTTCAACCGAACCCTCAACATATCTGCTTTGATCAGTGTCCTCTATTCTTAAAACTAACTCACCTTCAGACTGTTTTGCTAAAGCATAGTCATACAAAAGTGTTCTTATACTTCCGACGTGAATCTCACCGGTCGGACTTGGTGCTAATCTGGTTCTCATCTTCATATTTTCGATTTTAGCACGAAAACAAATGGTGTAATATAAAGAGGTACCTCGGAATTGACTTAGGTATCTGTTAAAATTAAACAAATGAATCTTACTAAAACTGCCGAACTAGTTAAAAAAGTTATCAAATATTTGTTTTTAATAATAACCTCCTATTACCTTGTAGCTTATGTCATACTACCCGGGTCAGTCTCATTAATTAAGGCAATGTTTACTAAAAGAATACCGCCAAACACCATATACAATCAATTAGATCAATTAGAGTTTACTAAAAAGAAAATCAATAACGAAAATGTTACCTACTCGATTAACACTACTAACGGAAAATTACCTACAGGATTTCCGGACAAGATGAAGGTTTATAAATTCAAACCAGCACAATATTCATACCTAGCAGGTAAAAATGCATCCGCCGAGGCTGCGGTGCTAGGGTTCGGGGATGAGGATCTTAGATCGGATCTTACGGTGACAGTATATAGATGGAGAAACTCAAGGACTATGAGTAATTTATCGATTGATATTAACACCAGACAGATTAATTTAGAAACTGATATGGAAGGAAGAAGCTCTAATTTTGATAAAGGATCCGTTAACAAAGACAGTGCTGTCCAAATGGGTAAAGATACGATGTCTTCCATATTTAGATTTAACGATGGTT
>JAKLGS010000085.1 GCA_022710505.1 Patescibacteria group bacterium | reverse complement strand
CCGTTTCTTCTGGTAATTACTCTAAACCACTCCGAAAGTGCATTAACAACAGACGAACCAACCCCGTGAAGACCGCTTGAAACCTTGTAACCACCGGCACCGAACTTACCTCCGGCATGAAGCTTTGTAAAAGCTAATTCTAAAGCACTTACGCCATACCCTTGTTTTATATCAGTGGGGACTCCTCTTCCGTTGTCATAAACGCTACAGGAACCATCTTTATTAAATTCGACTTTAATGTGATTAGCATACCCTGCGATAGCTTCGTCCATAGAGTTATTAACTATTTCCGTTACCAGGTGGTGTAGACCCTCTTGACCTGTGGACCCGATGTACATTCCTGGTCTTTTTCTAACAGGTTCAAGACCTTCTAATACTTGTATTTGATCGGCACCATATTCAGCTTGTTTTTTATTTTTTTCGTCCATATTTTTTTAAAAAGGGCAGAAACTAGGATACCATTTTACTACCGCAAACCTCAAATTATACTTTATTTTACTTCGAGAATATCCCTTTAACAAGGTTTTTTGACACAAATTACCTCATAAAAGGCTTAAGAGAAGAGCTTCAAGAGAGAGTCTAACATTAACATTTGAGTTTTCCAAATCATTCTTTATTTCCAAAATTCTTTTTATATTTTTCATATAAGAAACATCACCTGGATTTTTTAACATCTCTTCCCTACCCTCCTCAACCCATCTTTCTAAAACCTCTAAAACTGCGTCTTTCTCTTCTTTTGAAATTTCAGCACATAAGTCTAACCTTTCGCCTGGGGTCATCTTGTTAATTTTTTTAAAACTTATCAAATCTTCCATTTCTTCATCAAAATTTTTATCTCCCCTCATACTTATCAGTCGGCACCTTGATAGGATAGTTTCAAGAAGAGAGTTTTGGGTTTTTGATGAAATTAAAATCAAGGCATACGTTGGGGGTTCCTCCAACGTTTTAAGTAGTGAGTTTTGAGCTTGTGTGGTTAATTTCTCTGAGTTTAATATTATTAAAAATTTTTTCTTATACGAAAAAGGTTTTTCATTTAAAAAACTAGTACCTTCCCTGGTTTGTGAAATACCAATAGATTTCTCATCCTCTTTTAACCTCACGATGAATATGTCCGATTTATTTTCTAAATCTTTTATTTTTTCAAATGTTTTTGCTTCTTCTTGATTGATTATTTCAACTATTTTTTGTTCTCTTTGATCTTTATTTCCTCCGAATATTAAGACTGATCCGTTCATGTCAGAAATTATACCTCAACAATCGATTAATTATCACATCGCTATCTTATTGAATTTACTTTTTATAGTTGTTAACATTAAATAAGTTAATCTGCCCTATGGATAATTTAGATAAAATAAAATCAGTAGCCGATGTACTTTATGAAAAAAGGCTGATCAATTCCGATCAGCTGTCAGCCATTAAATTTGAAAGTGTAAACACAGGTGAGAGTGTAGATTCAATAATTAAGGAAAGAGGCTATGTTACCAGTGAGGATTATGCAGAAGCATTCGGAAAAGTTTATGGAATTGAGTTTGCCAACCTTGCTGTGGAGCAAATTGATCCCGAACTTTTGGATAAAGTACCCCTTGATATTGCAAAAAAATACAGAGTTATCCCGTTTGAATTAAAAGATAACAAACTGTCTTTGGCAATGATAGACCCGTTGAACCTTCAAACGATAGATTTTATTGAGAGGAAAACCGGATTTAAAGTTCTTCCTTTTATTACTACCGAAAAAATAGTTGATAGGATACTGGATGAGCAGAAAGGAAAAGAACTAGGCGAGGAAATTTCCGCCGCAATGGAAGAGATTACTCAGAATACTGTAAAGATTGAAGAAGGTCAGGCTGAAATGACCGACGCCACTATCAAAGATGCCCCGATAGCAAGAGTAGTTGGTATGATACTCGAGACCTCGGTGAAGTTGGGAGCTTCGGATGTTCACATTGAGCCCGGTGAGGATTATTGCAGATTGAGATATAGAGTTGATGGTATTTTGTCAGAGAAAAGAAAAATTCCAAAGGAAATGACAGATTCGGTTGTAGCAAGAATTAAAATTCTTGCTGGAATGAAGATTGATGAAAAAAGAATTCCACAAGATGGTAGGTTTAAAGTCCAGGTTGGAAAAACTGAAACTGACTTGAGAGTTTCAACCCTTCCTACAGTTTTTGGCGAGAAGGTTGTTATTAGACTTTTAAAAGAGGAAGGAACTGTTTTTACATATAGAGATTTAGGTTTACGTGGATTGGCTCTTAAAAGATTTGAAGAAATGTCTTTAAAACCTAATGGGATGATTTTAGTTACTGGACCTACTTCTTCAGGTAAAACTGTTACTTTAGCTTCCACTCTAAATAAACTTAATACAATTAGAGTAAATGTGGTTACTATCGAAGATCCTGTTGAAATTAGAGTTCCCGGAGTTAATCAAGTTCAGGTAAACCCTCAGGCGGGGTTAACATTTGCATCAGCACTTCGTGCTTTTTTAAGACAAGACCCTAACATCATCATGGTAGGAGAAATCAGAGATGGTGAGACAGCCGAACTTGCAGTTCACGCCGCTTTAACAGGACACTTAGTTTTATCTACTCTACATACCAATTCTTCAGCTGGTGCTGTACCAAGAATGTTGGATATGGGAATTGAGGACTTTTTCTTATCCTCTACTATCTTAGGGGTGCTTGCTCAAAGATTGGTCAGAAAAGTATGCCCTTATTGTAAAGAGGAGTACGAACCGCCGGAGGAAATTGCTGACGATTTAAATAAGGTTTTGAAAGAATTGTCATCAAATACTGTTTTAATGACTAAAGATACCGAGTTGGCTAAAATAATTAAAAGTGTAATGGCTAAAGATAAATTAACTTTATACCGTGGGAAAGGTTGCCCAAAGTGTGACAA
>JAKLGS010000084.1 GCA_022710505.1 Patescibacteria group bacterium | reverse complement strand
TTTCACTTTTGAGATAGAAGGGAAAGAAAACTCTAATGTTGATGCGATTGCTATGGATTTTGGGTTAACTTCATATACTCAAGAACAATACCGACAGGCAATTGACTGGGAGAACCAAAATATTCACCAACTATACACTCGGGAACTAACTGAAAATTTGTTAAAAAGTGAATTTTAATATGCACATAATCTATCTTTCAGGAGGAAGTGTCCGTAACAAAACTTGGATCGAAGAAATTAAATCGAAATTCGATAAGTTTTCTGATGGCCAAATTCTATATTATTCACATTGGGTTACTGGAGATAAAAATCTTAATTTTGAAATCGAATCTCAAAAATTAGCCCAATTGGTTAAGGGCAAAGATGAATATTTTGTTTTCGCCAAATCCATCGGTTCAGTGTTAGCACTAAAAAGTATTTACGAAAAAATAATCAACCCAAAAAAGATGATAATTTGCGGTCATCCGTATAATCTGGCTAAAGAAATGGGGTTCCCTGTCAATGATTATCTAAAATCATTGCCTATTCCTACAATGTTTATCCAAAATAATCTTGACCCATTATTTAGTTACGCCGATCTTGAAAAAGTTCTCAAAGAAAACAACGCTGCTGATTACCACCTAATTAAAAATCCAGATAATAATACTCACGATTACGAAGATTATGAGAACCTAACTAAACTGGTAAAAATCTATTTTAGTGATGAAGATAAACAGGTTCATTTAGAAAAAATTTACCAAGCTCTTGATATTGTGGCTAAAAAGTTAAATTCACTCAATATCAAATGGCTTTTAGCCGCCAGTGGTGCTCTCATGGTTCATGGAGTTAAAATCGTCCCTTGGGATTTGGATATTCTGACTCCATTCAAAAATATCGATCATCTAAAAAGTGAATTTAAGGATTACTTTGTCAGTGAGGACGATGATGGTTTACTCCTCAAAATAGGTGATATTGAGGTTGAAATTATTAAACTTGAAGACCTTGGCAACCCAACTCCAAAACTATTTCGAGACAATCTGATTCCCGTAAACACTCTTGAAAATGAGCTCTATTATTATGAACAAAGACCGGGGAAAGAAAATACTATTAGATTGATAAAAGAAAGGTTAAATGAAAAATAATATTACAAATAGCATAACCTGGAATGGTCAAAAAGTAACTTTTACTTGGATTCCTACTGCCGAGGTCGAAAAATATCAACCCATTCGAAATGTTGTTGGTATTTGTCTAAACGATAATCAAGAAGTTTTGATTTGCCGTGAAACTGAAGAGGAAGGCTGGAAGCTGCCTGGTGGTCGTCCGGAAAACAGCGAAACCCCGATCGAGACTTTAGAGCGTGAGTTGATGGAGGAGGTAGATGTTAAAGTTGGCAATATTAAAGCGATTGGGACTCAGCGAGTTGATTTTCCCAATAATCCAAAACAATTAGAGGGCGACTTGTTCTATCAAGTACGATACTTTTGTAAAATAGAAAAAATACTTCCTCAGACTATTGATCCTGACACAAGTGTTCTTTATGATCGTAAATTTATTCCCATTACAGAACTTAATAATTATCTGAAATGGGGTGAAATAGGAGATAATATAGTGATAAGAGCGTTAGAAATTGATAACAAGAAATGATAAATAAATCTCAAGACTGGGAAGAATTATCCCGAGAAGAAGCTTTTAGAAAATATTCTCGAAAAATTGAAAAGGTAACTTTTAAGCTTCCCAATGGTAAAGAAACTGATTTTTATATTAAAAAAGAAGGTCCGGCTGCCAGTGTTCTCGCTCTCACCTCAAACAATCAAGTAATTATCGCCAAACAATATAGACCAGGTCCCAAAAAAGTTTTAATGGAACTCCCTGGTGGTTTTGTTGATCCAAATGAAGCACCAGAAATCACGATGAAACGAGAACTTTTGGAGGAAACTGGATATGAAGGTGAGGTTAAATTAGTGACTACCTGTCTTGATGATGCCTACTCCACAATGGAAAGATACTGTTTTGTGGCTACAAACTGTAAAAAGGTAAAAGAGATTGAGAATGGTGAGAATGAATTTACTGAATTAGTTCTAGTACCACTTGATGAGTTCAAAAGAATATTGCGTAGCGGACAGATGACTGATGTGGAAGTGGGGTTCTTGGGATTAGATTATTTGGGGTTACTATAAATTATGAAATTAACCGATAAAATCAGAAAAGCCTTGAGAGTTGCCGCCATCCAGCATGATAAGCAATACCGAAAGGATAATCTGACTCCTTTTATTATTCATCCTTTCGAGGTTACCCTGGTAGTTTCTGAATATACTGACGATGAAGACGTTATGTCTGCCACATTGCTCCACGATTTGCTGGAGGATACTTCTGGATATTCCTATGAAAAACTTAAAGAGGAATTTGGAGAAAAAGTTGCTAATATTGTCCAGTCTTTAACTGATGAGCCATTACCCGAAGAATTAACTTGGAAGGAAAAACATCAGAAATATTTAGAGAATCTTAAAAGCAGTAGCGATGAGGCAGTTCTAGTTTGTCTTGCCGATAAGTATTCCAACGTCTCTACTGCACCTGTTAATCAAGACAGAGTTTGGTATTACCGAGGTGTTATCGATATTGCCAAGTCCAGGGAATTAACCAAAAATACTAAGTTATTAAATGACTTTGAAAATTTGGCAATAAACAACAAATGAACCCAACTTTGATTATTCTAATGGGTTTACCGGGATCGGGAAAATCGTATGTTTCAGAATACATTCATAAGAAATACGGCTTTATCGTGCTCTCTGGCGAAGAGATAACCACACAAATGTTTGGTACCGAGAAAGTATCTGGAAGCCAATATGCTGATGTCTACAAAGTCATTCGTCAAAAGGCTTCTGAATTGCTATCTCAAGAAGAGTCTGTGGTAATTGATGGTACGAATTTGAAACAGAT
>JAKLGS010000083.1 GCA_022710505.1 Patescibacteria group bacterium | reverse complement strand
TTGTTTACCAAAAGGTCAATCTTGTACATATCCCATTTGGAATCCAACTTATTTTCAAGATACACTCCAACCATCTCATTCGGAAATGAAAATTCCTGTGGAATATATCCTATGATTTCATTTTGTATTTCTATGTTTCCGGAAGTCGGAGTCTCTATTCCATTTAAAAGTCTAAATAAAGTAGATTTACCACAGCCATTTTTACCCACTAAACCAATTTTCCTACCTTCGTTGATTTTTATGTCAACATCAATAAGAATATCTCTGCCGGAATAGTCTTTACATAGGTTTTTAGTGACTATCATTGGATAAATATACCACTTGAAACTATTTTAAACATAGAGTATAAAATATCTATTCGGGTTTTCTTCGTATTATGATACAAGACATAAAAGCACCAATAACAGTCTATACAGCCTTTAATCACAAGAAAAACAAGGCTTTTCCATATTTTTTAAAATGGGATGGGATAGGATACAAAATAGAATCGATAAATTTGCACCATACCTACAAATCAGGGTTTACACTCCTCCACGTCTTCTCTGTTTCAACTAAAACAATGTCTTTTAAATTAGTTCTAAACACCGATAATTTATTTTGGACAGTTGAGCAAATATCAGATGGAATATCTTAAAGACCTGCCCTTTAATCCAAAGAGTCCAACAATCATGCATATAGACATGAATTCGTGTTTTGCAACCGTAGAGCAACAGGCAGATGTAATGCTTAGAAACAAACCTATTGCTGTAGCGGCTTATAAAACAGATAACGGATGCATTATTGCTCCCTCGGTTGAGGCAAAAAAGCTGGGGATAAAAGTAGGAATGAGAGTAAAAGAAGGAAAAATGATCTACCCCGAGCTTGTGGTTCTTGAACCGGACCCTTGGAAATACAGAAATGTTCATATTGGAATAAAAAACATCTTATCAACGTATACAAACGATATAGCCCCAAAATCTATAGATGAATTCGTAATTAACTTAGAGGGTTTTCCGGCAATGAAGAAAGGTATGGAAAAAGTTGGTTTAGAAATAAAAGAACGTATTAAAAAGGAAGTCGGCGACTATATTACCGTTTCTATCGGAATTGCCCCAAATAGGTTCTTAGCAAAAACAGCCGCAGGACTAACAAAACCCAATGGGCTAGATACTATAGATTCAACCAATCACTTAGAAATATTTTCAAAACTACAACTTCAAGATTTATGCGGTATAAAAACAAACAACACGGTGAGATTAAATAAAGCAGGTATTTATTCGGTCTTGGATTTTTACAATGCTCCCGCAAAAAAATTAAAAATGGCCTTTAACTCAATTATTGGATACTACTGGTATATGAGATTGCACGGTTGGGAACCCGATGACGTTATATCCAACAGACAAAGCTTTGGGAACTCCGTAGCTTTACAAGGAAAATATGAAAAACCCGAAGAACTGTCCCCAATACTCATGAAGCTAATCCATAAAATGTCAGGAAGGATGAGAAAAGCTGGATATACAGCACACGGGGTTCATCTATCTCTTTTATATAAAAACGGATCTTTTTGGCATCAAGGAAAAAGTGTAAAAGAAGACTTATTTTCAACTGGAGATATTTACAAGATTGCTTACAAAACACTTCTCCACTCTCCTTACAGATTTCCAGTGCATACAATTGCTGTATCTTGTTTTAACTTATCAAAAATAAAAAATAGTCAGCTTGATTTTTTTGACAATATTCAAAAGAAAAAACTTCTCACAGACGCGCTGGACGACATTTCTGAAAGATGGGGAGATTTTGTAATTACACCAGCTATGATGTTGAATACAAAAGATTTGGTAAAAGACAGAATTTCTTTTGGAGGGGTTAGAGAGCTGGAAGATTTAATTACAATTTAAATAATTAATTTTAATACACTATCAAACTTTATTTGACTATCCCAAAAATGGTAAAATATATGGAATGCGCGTCTACATAGGTTATAAATATCGAAATTTTAAAGACAAAGAAGGATTGAAGGTTCTTTTGCAAAAAATATCAGACGAACTTTCGTCTTTAGGTCATAAAACGTTTATCTTGGGAAGGGACGAGTTTGAATGGACTCACCATAAAAGACCCTCCAAAAGTATTCTTCCAATTATAAAAAATATGAGAAAAAACGATGTTTTATTTGCAGTTATAGAGTGTGAAAGTAAAAGCAACGGTTTATTCATTGAATCTTTATTTGCCACTATTCTTGGAAAAAAAGTTATTCTAGCTGTTAAAGAGGGTGTGAGTCCAAAACCTTTCAGTTATTTTTCAAAAGATGTGATTGAATTTGAAAACTACGATAATCTTCTTGTTTCGGTTAAAGACCGTTTCAAGAATTTATAAATATTTCCTACCTTTTAATTTTTCAGGCATGTATTCCTGATCTGTTTTTTTAGCTTCTTTGCTGTGTTCATATTTATAATTCTTACCGTAACCAATTTCTTTCATAAATTTTGTAGGGGCATTTCTGATTTCTAAGGGAACAGGTAAATTACCGTATTTTTCAACATCTTCCTTCACCTTCCCATAAGCGGTATAAAGTTGATTGGATTTAGGCGCTTTTGCCATATACGTGACTACCTCTGCTAAAGCTAGCTCACATTCCGGCATTCCAATGACTTCACATGCCTTAAAGGCTGAAACAGCCAAATTTAGGGCATTTGGATCCTCTAAACCTATATCTTCAGAAGCAAACCTAACTACCCTTCTTGCGATATAAATTGGGTCCTGCCCAGCTTCAAGCATTCTCCCCAACCAATAAAGTGCTGAATCAGGGTCGGACCCTCTCATAGACTTATGTAATGCAGAAATTGTGTTATAAAACTCCTCGCCTTTCATATCAAAACCAAGGTTCCTTCTTTGTAAAGCATCTTCAACATTTTTCATGGATATTTTTTTAGTGTCGCTTAGTTGTGCTGATATTTCTAAAACATTTAGTCCAATCCTAGCATCTCCGTTTGAAGCAGTAATTAAAAAATCTAAAGCATCTGAATCAACCTCAACCCCCAGCATTATTTCAGCTCTCTTTAATATAATTTCCAGTTCCTTTGGCTCGTGTTGTCTAAGAATCAAAACTCGACATCTAGACAT
>JAKLGS010000082.1 GCA_022710505.1 Patescibacteria group bacterium | reverse complement strand
AAGCCCGGGGTTACGTAGAAAAAGACGGCAGGTATTTTATACCAAAAGATGTAGCTTACGTCGTAAATGATCTTTTAGTATCCCATTTTCCTGATATTGTTGATTATCAGTTTACAGCTGAAATGGAAGAGGCCCTTGATGAAATTGCTTTGGGAAATAAGGAATGGGTGCCTTTGATAAGAGATTTTTATGTTCCGTTTGAAAAGGAATTAGCGGAAAAAGAAACGACTTTAAGTAAAGCAGACGTTACTAACTTAGGTGATAGTGATGAAAAATGCCCGGATTGTGGAAAGACATTGGTTTTTAAATTAGGAAAGTACGGGAAGTTTTTAAGTTGCTCGGGATATCCCGATTGTAAATATGCTAAACCTTTAGCTGGGGAGGTTGGTTCGGAAGAAACAGGCGAGAGCGTTGACCACGGTAAATGCCCTAATTGCGAAGATGGAGTTTTTGTCTTAAAACAAGGGAGATTTGGAAAATTTTTAGCTTGCAGTAATTATCCAAAATGCAAAACTACCAAAAACTATCAAGATAAAATTGGAATGAAGTGTCCTGAATGCGGGGAAGGTGACGTTGTTGTTAAAAAAGCCAAAAAGAAAGTTTTTTATGGTTGTAGCAGATACCCTGATTGCAAGTGGAGTAGCTGGACTAACCCAATGCCTAAAGAAAAGAAAAAGAGAGAAAGTTTGAGTTCTTTGATCTGAAGTCGATTTAAGAAAAGGAAAGAGGTGGGTTGAGTATTATTTTTATTTCTCTCTTTCCTCCTTTCAAGCCATGTTTTTTAATTTATACTGCAAGGCTTTTATAGTAATTTCGGGTTTTTGTTGTTAACGAATATTTTCAAGTTTTTAGCCCGAGTTACAAGGACCAACAGAGAATTGGATCGCCTCCTATTCTTGATTCGCCTCATTTATTGATATCAAAATTCGGAGATTTACCATTTTTCTCCTTTCACTAAGACCCCGTCTCTTGCTTATTGAGTTATTCTATCATTGTTGACGCTGTGTTGAAACTAGTAAATCTAACGTAATCTTTGTATTATTTATCACTTGCCAAAACTCTCCTACCGTGATAATTTACCAATGTCTTGGAACTCTCTCCCTTAAGTAATAAGGGCCCGAGTGAGAAATTAGAAAGTAATTAATTTCAATACTAAAAGAGGGAAAATGTTAAAGAAATACTCTTTATAATTTCCCCTCAAAAATAGTTTGAAAAGAAAGAAAAATAAAAATGGCAAAATATAAGTTACCTAAGATACAGGATATGATAGACGCTGGTGTTCATTTTGGACATCAGGCTAAAAAATGGCATCCAAAAATGGAGCCTTATATTTACACTGTAAGTAAAAATATCCATATAATTGATCTTGAAAAAACGGAGGAGATGCTCGATACAGCATGTAAATTTTTATACGAGCAAGCATCACTCGGTAAAGTTATTGTTTTTGTGGGAAGTAAAAAACAAATCAGAGATATTGTTGAAGCAGAGGGAAAAAGATCTGGAGCTTTATATGTCAATGAAAGATGGGTTGGCGGTACTATAACCAATTTTGACACTATAAAAAAGAACATAGATAAACTATTAGATTACATAAAAGGTAAGGAAGAGGGAAAGTTTTCTATATACACAAAAAAGGAAAGACTTCTTATAGATAGAGAAATTGAAAAACTACAATTGACTTATGGTGGTATAACCTCGTTAAAAAAATCACCCGACGTGCTTTTTGTTATTGATCCCAAGAGAGAAAAAACTGCACTTAGAGAAGCAAAATTATCGAACGTACCGGTTGTTTCCATTGTTGATACAAACGTAAATCCAACTATTGTAGACTACCCAATACCCGGAAATGACGATGCAATAAAATCTGTGGCTTTAATATTAAGAGCTATAGCTGATGCAGTTGAAGAAGGTTACAAAGAATTTGGAAAATCTGAAAAAGAGAAGAAAGAAAAAGCCGAGGCTGAAGAAAAAGAAATATTGGAAAGTGAGAAAATTGAAAAGACCGCAGAAGAAGTTGCTGTTGAAGTTGAGCAGAAACTTGTAGAGGAAGTGGTAAAAGAAGAAAATGAAATAGCAATAAAAGAATCTTCCGTAGAGGAAGAGGAAAAGGTCGAGGAATAAATTTTAGCGGGCTCAGCCCGTTCCGGGCTGAGCCCTTACAAAAATAGGAAAATATATGTCAAATAACATAGAAATAATAAAAAAATTAAGAGATGAAACCGGAGCTGGGATATTAGAGATTAAAAATATGTTAGAGGAACAGGGCGATGATTACGATAAAACAAGAGAAGCTTTACTAAAAAAAGCTGCTGCTAAAGCTGCTAAAAAATCAGATAGAGTAGCTGAAGACGGTTTAGTTTATTCTTATATACATAACAGCGGGAAAGTAGGCAGTTTAGTATTATTAAGTTGTGAAACGGATTTTGTTGCAAAGACAGATGATTTTCAGAAATTGTGCAAAGATGTTGCAATGCAGGTTTGTACAGAAGATTATGAAGGTGTAGAAAAACTTTTGGAATCCGAATATATTAGAGATCCTTCTAAAAAAATATCCGACTTACTAAATGAAGCTGTTGCAAAAGTTGGTGAAAAAATAGAAATAAGAAAATTTACTAAATTTTCTGTTGGAGAATAAGAGGTCATTTGGTATCATTTCAATATGAATAATATTGAACTAAAAACCAGATTAGATAAATCAATAGAATTTTTACAATCTGAATTAAAACAGATTAGAGCAGGAAGGGTATCCCCGGCTTTGGTTGCAGATATTTCAGTTGAAGCTTATTCCGGCTCTATGATGACGATAAAAGAGCTTGGTTCAATCATTGTTATGGATCCCAGCAATCTTTCAATAACCCCTTGGGATAAGAGTGTGTTGGACGCAATCGTAAATGGAGTTAGAAATAGCGGTCAAGGGTTAAGTGCTGTTAAAGAAGCCGATAGAGTTCGTGTAAATGTGCCTGCACTAACCGAAGAGAGAAGAATAGAATTTACTAAAGATGTTTCCGAAAAAGTTGAAAACTGCAAGAATTCTATTAGAAGTATAAGGCAGGAGGCAATGAAAGATATTGAAAAAGATTTTTCTGATAAGGCTATTTCAGAAGATGATAAATTTAGATTAAAAGAAGATGTTGAAAAAACAATCAAAGAA
>JAKLGS010000081.1 GCA_022710505.1 Patescibacteria group bacterium | reverse complement strand
GAATTTCTCAATTTGCTGATGAATTAAAAAATAAAATTGATGAAAATAATAGAAAAGACGATTGTGGTTATTCACATGACTATAATAAAAAAACTCTTTCTTTATTGAAAGAAGCTCATCAAATAATTGAATTAGCTGGAAAACTTGCAAAAGAAATAGAATGGTTATATAGTTCTGATATTGGTGAAGAAACTTTTGCCGAAAGATATGAAAAAATATGGAATGAAGATGAATAAAGGATCCTTGGTCAAATGGTAAGGCGATTGTCTGCAAAACAATAGGTACCGGTTCGATTCCGGTAGGGTCCTCCAGAAAAAAATCAGTGTATGGTGTAGGGGTAGCATCTACGGTCTGGGCCCGTAAGGATTCCGTTCAACTCGGAGTACACTGACCAAGTAAATAAGGCCCCGTAGATCAATTGAATGGATCACTTGGCTACGAACCAAGAAGTATGTGGGTTTGAGTCCCACCGGGGCTTCCATAAAATATGGGCTTCGGGACTGCATGGGGTGGTCACCGCACTTGCAATGCGGACAACAGCTGAGATCGTTACTCAGGAGGTCCACGTTTATAAGAACTTTTTATGGTTCTATGTTTACAATCTCCACCAATTTTTGTAAATATATACAAAACATTTTGGTGGTAAAACATGAAACTTGAAAAAGAATGGTATATAAGTGAAAATGATTATGTGTGTCCATATTGTCAGAAACATTTTCCTAAAAAAGGAATATGTACTCATATTCAAAGAGTTCATTTAGGAATAAAATTTGGATCAGGATATAATGGACATTATAATGAAAAAAATTTTAAAGAAAAAATAAGCGAATCAGGTAAAAAATATTATGTAGAAAAATTTGGGAAAATAAAAGAATTTAAAGTTGTATGTTTTAAATGCCAGAAAACATTCATAGTAAATGAAAGAGAGTTTAGATTTCCAGAAAAAAAGAAATATTTTTGCTCAAGACAATGTGCAAATTCCAGAGAAAAAAACGAAGAAACAAAAAGAAAAATATCAGAAGGAGTAATAAAAAGTTTAACATTACAAGGTAAACAAAGAATAAAAAACACTGAATATTTTTGTTCAGTTTGTGGATGCAAATTAGATACAAAAAGAAAATACTGTAAAAATTGTTATAGAAGAAAAAGGAGAGAACATTTAACAAAATTTAAGGAATATCAACGAGAATGTCAATTTGATTTTAAATTATCTGATTATCCAGATAAATTTGATTTTTCCTTAATAAAAGAATATGGATGGTACAAAGCTAAAAATCATGGTAATAATTTAAATGGTATATCAAGAGACCATATGTTATCTATTACACATGGTTTTAAAAATAATATTGATCCACAAATTATAAAACACCAAGCAAATTGTCAATTATTGAGACATAATGATAACAGTTCAAAGCACATAAGGTGTTCTATAAGTATAGAAAATTTATTACAAAAAATAAAGGAATGGGATCAAAATGAATAAAATTACATTGAATAAGATACGATGTTTAAACTGTGGTAGTGTGATTATATCAACTCACCGCCATGATTTTGTTACATGTAAGTGTGGTACCGTATCTGTTGATGGTGGTACCGATTATTTGAGAAGATGTTTCCATAATTCTCCGGAAGAAGATTATGAAGAATTATCGGAACACGAAGAATAATATGGCGGGTTGGGCTAATTGGCACGGCCGTTAGTTTTAGAAACTAATGTTTTTCTCGGTTCGACTCCGAGGCCCGCTACCAAAGATTTGGGATAGTTGAGCAGTGTGGTAGGCTCCGCGGTCTGTAAAATCGCTATCCTGACGGATCTTGATAGTTCGATTCTATCCGCTCCCACCAAAAAATTATGTCAATGTGGTTTAACGAGCCCATTGGCTTGTTGATTACTGACCGGTAGACGAATTGGTAATGTCACCTGGCTTTGAACCAGCGTTTTTGCAAGTTCGAATCTTGCCCGGTCAGCCAGAAATTGATGCCAATGTAGTTTAATGAAAAACACAACCCTCGTAAGGTTGAAGATGCAGGATCATGTCCTGTCATTGGCTCCAATAAAGATATTGCCGGGTGGCTGAAAAGACAGGCAGCACTCTGTTAAAGTGACCTAAGTAGGGGCGGTACCTACCCCGGCAGCTTATAATTTTTTTATTGAAGTAGCTATCGAACTTTTATAAATATGTATAGGAGGTGATTTATGAAATTCTATACGGTTTATAAAACAGTAAATAAAATCAATAAAAAATATTATATAGGTAAACACATTACTGATAACCCATATGATTGTTATATTGGGTCCGGGAAATGGTTAAAAAGAGCTATTAAAAAATATGGAATAGAAAATTTTGAAAAATCTGTCCTTTATATTTTTAATAATAGAAAAGATATGGAAAATAAAGAAAAAGAATTGGTGAATGAAAAGGATAATTTATCTTATAATCTCAAAAAAGGTGGAGATGGTGGATTTGACTATATAAATGAAAATAAAAAAAACATTTATAAAAATCATAAGAAGGTTTCACAAGAAAATATAAAAATAGCGAAAAAAGCACTTGAAACACTTATAAAAACAGATATAAATTTTTATAATAAATGGAAAAATTCTATATCTATTGGCCAAAAAAAAACATATGATAATGGTAGAAAAAATGGTTTTTTAGGTAAAAAACATAAAAAAGAAACAAAAGAAAAAATAAGTTATTCACAAAAAAAAATTGATAGATCCGGAGAAAAAAATCCAAATTATGGAAAATGTTGGATACATTCAATAGAAAAACAAAAAAACATATTGATAGAAAAAAATAACCTTCAATATTGGCTGAATTTAGGATGGATTAAAGGGTCGAATATTAAATATTATAAAAAATAATGGTTGACAAACCAGATTTTATATGATACAATGCTCTTTGAAAATTAGCGGTGGTCATCTAACAGCAAGAATTTTCCGTGCCAAGGAGAATAATATCGGTGCAAATCCGATCCACCGCTCCAGAAAAATATAGACTGTTGGGCGAAATGGCGAAGCCACAACCCTTTCAAGGTTGAAATTACGGGTTCAAATCCCGTACAGTCTACCAGAATATACGGAAGGTTACGCTAATTGGAAAGCGATTTGTCTTGAAAACAAATGTACACGGGCGACCGTTATGGGGGTTCAAGTCCCTCACCTTCCGCCA
>JAKLGS010000080.1 GCA_022710505.1 Patescibacteria group bacterium | reverse complement strand
GCTAATTACAAAAACGAAGTGTATATGTTACCTAAACACTTAGATGAAAAAGTAGCGGCTTTACACTTGGCTAAATTAGGCATTGAACTGGAAACATTAAATGAAGAACAAGCTGCTTATATTGGCGTTAATGTTCAAGGGCCATATAAACCGGAATATTACAGATATTAGTATTAAGACTAAAAATAAAATTGACCCTTGCTGAAAAGTGAGGGTTTTTTGTTTAAACTTGTGATATAATTTGAGAAAGTTGAGTTTCCTTTTTTTAAAATAAAGATCTATTAAAAAAATCACAAGCCATTTACCTTGAAAATAAATCATTATAAAAATTTATACTCATTTTGTGAGTCTTTTAATTATTTCATTTAATAAATAATTAAATTCTACTAAATAATTTTCTTAAAAATAGTTAACTTTACTAAAGTTTTTTTTCAAAAAGCTTGATAATTTAAACATATTGTATATTTAAGATAATTATAAACCATGAAAAAATATTTATTCTTATTCACACTTTCTCTTTTTCTTCTTTTCCCACAATTAAATTTTGCTCAAGATAAAAAACCTAAAGTAGTTTTGGTTTTAAGCGGTGGTGGAGCAAAAGGTGTTGCACATATCCCTCTGCTACAAGCTTTAGATTCATTACACATTGTTCCTGACCTTATTGTTGGAAATAGTATGGGAAGCGTGATGGGCGGACTTTATGCTATGGGATATTCAGGTGATAGCATAGCTAAATTGACAAAAAGCATGGATTGGGACAAACTTTTAGGTGGTGGTGTTTCATTAGACAAAGTTAGCGTCGAAGAGAAAAGTGAATTTGAAAGATATTTGATTGGTCTTGATATAAAAAATGGCAAACCTACCAGTGTCAGCTCTTTATTAAGTGATCAAAATCTAAGAGAGTATCTTTCAGAATTAACTTATCCTGTTTACAATGTAACTGATTTTGACAAACTTTCTATTCCATTTAGAGCTTTAGCAACGGATTTAGTAACCGGAAAAGAAGTAGTAGTAGACAGTGGAAACTTGGCTACTGCCATTCGGGCAAGTATGTCTTTGCCGGCCGTTTTCAATCCGGTGCCCTATAAAGAAACACTATTGGTAGATGGTGGTGTTGTCAATAATTTTCCAACAGATATTGCCCAACAATTAGGGGCTGATATTATCATTGGTAGTGATGTGGGTGGTGGTATGGAGCCTAAAGAAAAGTTAAATAATTTTGTTTCTGTTTTGGTTCAAACAAGTATGTTGACCAGCAACGTGAAAGACCCAGAGAAAAGAAAACTCTGTACTATTTTGGTTGACCATCTTCCAAATTTGAAGTATTCAACAGGAGATTTTGCAAAAAGCAATGAAATCTATGAAGAAGGTAAAATTGCAACGAATCAAAACATGGATGCTCTAGTCACTTTGGCAGAAAAACTGAAAAAATTTAAACAAAGAACCCATGAACTCCCTATCATCCCAAAAGAATTTACCTTAGATACAATAGTTTTCACAAACATCAGCAAAGAAAACCTTGCTTTTGTTAAGGAAAGAATGAATATAAAACCTCACACAAAATATGTCTCCCATGATGTAGTTGAAGGAATAAATAGAGCAATGGGTACAAATTTATTTAGTAAAATCACTACTAGTTCTTTTGTAAATGATGGGAAAATCGGTCTTGAGTTAACCTTTTATGAAAATTCTAAAAATCAAGTAAATGCTTCATTGCATTTTGATACTTACAGAGGTGTTGGAGTTATTCTTAATTACACCGGCAGAAATATTCTTGGTGAATCGTCACGGTTTTTGATTACCGCCGACATTGCGGAACAACCAAGGGCTAGAATTGAATATCAAGATATTTTTGGTTCAAAAAAAGATTGGTGGTGGAATACCGAACTATACGGTGAAAATTTAATTCAGGAATTATTTATAGATAACAAACTAGTTACAGATTTAAAATATCGCTCCTATCAGTTCAATAATCAAGTAAACAAAAATTTGAATTCATTTAAAAGTTATATTGGAATGTCTTTAAATTACCAATACACTTATCTAAAACCTAAAGCAGATGCTGATTTAACGGATTATCCATTTAAAAGTTATTATTTCAACAATATTGAATTAGGAACTTATTTCTCCTATAATGACTTGGATAAAGTCTTTTTTGCCAAAAATGGAGCTTTTTTTCAAGCAAAAATCAGTAGATCATTATTACATGATATTGAATTAAATTTCACTGATGTAACAACACCAAAAATCTCCGGAGCTACAAATGGGTTTACAAAATTAGGTTTAACGTTTGAAAAAAGAATTCCTTTTCAAAAAAAACTTACCGGAATTATTGGTGCTACTACCAATTTTATTTTTGAAGACAGTCTAAAATCAGATGAATTATCCTTTTCCAGTTACGGCTATGGGGCAAAATATTTTTTAGGAGGAACATCTATAGGTCCAACAAGTAACAGAACTGTTTTTCCAGGATTAAATGAAGATGAGTTAACTGTAACTCAATTGATGAAAGCAAACGTTGGCTTACAAATAAACCTGATTGGTAAAATTTATCTAACTCCTCATGTAGATATTGCTTCAGTAGGATTTCGAACTTTTGATGATTATATGGATGATGCTTTCTCTCCTAAAGGAAAATGGCAAGATCGAACAGACACCAGTTTCTTGTTTTCTGGCGGAGCAAACATTTCCTATCTTTCGCTTTTGGGCCCAATTACTTTTGATGCCTCATGGGTTAATGATATAGATGAAACTAATCTTTATTTTAGTATTGGATTTGTATTTAATCCATCCTAAGTGAAAATAGTATAATTAATAAGACAGTTCTCTTTGAATAACCAAATTTTAAATATTTTCTTATTACAAATAAAAAACCCATCTCTCTCGAAATGGGTTTTAATATTTTGAAGTAGATTCTAATTATGCTTCAAAAGGAATAACAGAAACAAATGATTTGTTATCTCCTTTTTTCTGAAACTTAACCACTCCGTCAACTCTTGCATGTAAAGTATGATCTTTACTAATGTAAACGTTGTCTCCTGGATTATGTTTAGAACCTCTTTGTCTTACTATGATATTTCCTGCAATAGCTGCTTGACCACCATATATCTTAACGCCTAAACGTTTCGATTCTGATTCTCTACCATTCTTGGAACTACCGACACCTTTCTTGTGAGCCATGATGTTTAAGTT
>JAKLGS010000008.1 GCA_022710505.1 Patescibacteria group bacterium | reverse complement strand
ACGATGTTTTCGTTGATTTTATATTCTTTTGCAAATGTTTTTAGTTGTTCAGATGAAATCATAAGTATTTTTCCATAATATTTTGAAATGCTTTAAGTGATTTTTTAGGAAGAAGGTTTAAAAATTCCTCAAATTTGTCTATTTCAAAGTTTGAAAGATCTAAGTTTTGTAAAATGCTCTCTGATTTAATAGATTTACTTATTAAATATATTTCATCGAATAGTGCCTTTTCTTTTGTTGCTATTAAGTAGTTTGATTCTTTGTAGTATCCGGTAAAAAGTTTCTTATCTATTTTAGAATATGTATACAGCTGATTATTTATTTCTTTTTCAGTTTTTTTTCCAAGTGTGGCTGAAGTTATTTCTAAGGGAAATTGACTTAATAAACCATAATAATTTAAAGCGGTTTCAAATGATATGTATGAAGGTGAGTACAAGAAATTTGCTATTTCAAAGTTAGAAGGTTGTTTTGATGTTACATAATATTTTCCTTTTTCTACTGATGTTAGGATGTTTTCTTGAATTAGTCTTTTTATTAAATCTTCTAGTGTTCTAGAGGATTTAATTTGCAAAAGATTTTCAATATCCAACGTGGTTAGTAAGGAAATGTTGTTTTTATATAGTTTATTTAAATTATCTAACGATGACATATACCACGTATTATACGTGGTTTGTGGTATCGTGTCAATTAGTATAAGTTGCATTTATAAAGTACATTTTACCTGAAAAAATGAAGCGAAAATGAAAAAAATCAGGCGTTTGTGGAAACTTAAGCACACTGTTTAGGGTGTGGGTCGGAATCCGGCCTGATTTGATTTATTTTAGCACACTCGATTACACAGGTAACTTGTAATTAGGAACTTGATCAGTATCTACCACAGTTGTTTGTCTTTTAAAATAATGATATTATCGCAGTAATTATAACCTATAGGAGGTAGACATGAGCTGGTTATTCGGAAAGAAGGATACTGAAGATAGAAAAGAACCTTGGCAAATTGCTATTGATAAAGAGCCTTGGCAAATTGCAATTGATAAAGAAGAAGAACGTAAAATGGAGGAGAAGAGAGCAAAAAAATTTTTGGATGAGCAGGAATGCCAAGAAGCATATCAAAGGAACATTCAAAAACTAGGTGAAAGGTTTAAGTGCCATTGTTGTGGTAAACCATCCAAAATACCCGGTAAAACGCAGGAACAAGTGTGCTACGATACTACCTGTACAGTAGATGATTGGTCTAAACCAGATGATTTATACCATTGTGATCAATGTGGATTGTTGACCTGCGAATCTTGTCTGTACAAGGGAATCTGTAAAACTTGTGCCCTAAAGATCGTTTCTAAGCACTAACAGTTAAAAAATAGCTAAAAAAGTCCTTACCTATGAATAATATTCAACAGTAAGGACCATTTTATTTCTAACACCGTCGTGTCAATTAACCCCATTTCCCACACCCATCGCCGTTAGATGAATAAAAAAACTATCCCACGTAGGTCCGTCAGCTATTCCTAGTATTTCTTCTTTGTAGTATTTGGTGCCTGACCATGATTTTTTTGAAGTGTTGTAAATAATTTCAATCCAAAATTCTCTTCCAATGTTTAAGCTGTTGAAGTATTTCATTTTTTGTTTTATTCCTTCTTGTTTGAATGTTGAGAGATCCGGGTTGTAGATGGATGTTTCTTTGTGTTGAGTGTTGTCATCACATAGGGTTGTGGTACTAAACATTATGTTTAGTGGAAAGTTTATTAGTTCAGGTCTTTCTTTTATTTCCAGTCTTTTTGGTATGTACATGGTTGTTTGATCAGATAGTTGTTCATAAAAAGCTATTGTTATGTATTCTTTTAGGTTTGGGTCAAATTTTCTTTGTTGTTCTAGGAGTAGTTTTTCTTGTTCTTCGTTTTGAATTATTTGAAAAAAACGTACTCTGTGCCAAAAGTTATCACAGTGTTTCATTCCAAGAAGTGCACAGTGGTTTATGTTTATTCCTATCGATTGTCCTAGGAGGCGATGTTTGGAATTGTCTATTTTTTCTATTTCGTAAATTTCTTTTTGTTCTATTTTTCCTAAGTTTGTACGCGAGATTGTTTCTTTTTTCATCTTTTCTCCATAAAAAAACCTTTCCGAATGGAAAGGATTAATTAAATACTATCTTTCCCTAACGGGTCGGATTTGGCACCTTCTAGTAAGTTCCTAGGGTTGCCGGACGGTTTAACGAGCCGAATCTCTATCCGTCACTCTTGATAATTTATTCAGTTGTATGGGTATTATATGACTAAGTGAGGGTATTATCAAATGCTATTAAATTACACAGTGCTTTAATGATTTTTTAATTCGTGAGGTGCCATACAAGTTTCAATTTTTTCTAAGTCCTTTATTTCAAGCAACAAACCCTCTCTTCGTTTCCTTTTTAAATATTTGTAACAGTCACTATCTTTAGGCAATATCTCTAGAAACTGAGATAGTAAAGATTTTGTCAGTATTTCAAGAGCTCCGGTTGTGCGGCAGTGATATAAAACTAGACCAATGTAGCCAAGCCAGTTAGGGAATTTAGTTACCTCTTGTATATCTCTTAAGCTAGATTCCGCCACTATAGAGGCTAGTTTTATTTGTTTTTCAGGTTTAGTCGTTAGAGCTACATCAAAATCTCTTTCGAGTTCTTTAAATTTCATGTAAAATTCGTATCCATCAGTATTTACATCTTCTTTACCCACTGTCCAGAAAGACCTATCATCGGGATGTTGATTCATTACCAGTTTGGAAAAAGCTATCCTAAAAGCAACGTGACCACAGGTAGTGCATGATATTTGCCAACACCACTGAGAGCTTCTTGAAGCATAGTCACATAAAGCTACAAAAGGATTTCTTAGGGGGTTTTTATTCATATAAGTTATTTAAATTTATTATTTTTAATATCATCTTACCCACTATTTTTTAAATCTGTCGCTTGTTTTTTAACAAACCCCACAACTCTTTCTGTTTCCTTCAAGGATATATAAGATCCCTGTAGGCGTAAAGGGTTCATAGAGTCGGAAGGTAAAAACAACATATCTCCGTTTCCAAGGAGTTTTTCAGCACCGGGTTGATCGATTGTTACTCTTGAGGATATTTGATTCAGTGTTTGGAAGGCAGCTCTTGTAGTTATATTCTCTCTGATTAATCCCGTAAATACGGATGCATAAGGTCTTGAAGTTGCAAAAATTTGATGAATACCAACCTTTTGTGAAATCTTGGCTATTTTTATAATCTTTGCTTCAGTTTTAACAGCATCAATTTCCATTATTTCTTCCATAGTGTCATTAATTACTAAAATATCGGGCAGTTCTGTTTTACCAACTTTTTTATTGTATTCAGTATTTGTCTCAACATTTGCCTTAGATAGTATTCCTTCTCTCCTTTTTGCTTCTTTTATTAACCACGAGAGTATTCTCACGGCTTCATTCATATCGTTAATAACAGGTTTGAGAAGATATGGTATGTCTTTATAGTGAGAAAATTCAACCCGTTTTGGGTCTATTAAAACAAGTTTTACCTCATCAGGAGTTTTAGTAAAAAGCATAGAAAGAATTATGTTGTGTAGAAAAATTGATTTACCCGAACCAGTAGAACCCGCTATCAGTATGTTTGGCCATTTTTTTATATCGGTATTGATTAGATTGTATTCAACATCTAATCCAAGGGGAAATATTAAACCTGAATCGGGTTCCTTTTCCGTTAAATTTTTGATAGCAGTTTTAAAATATACTTTTTGTCTTATATCATTTGGAATTTCAATTCCGAGTGTATCTTTTCCTGGAATTGGAGCGTCTATTCGTATTGTTCCGTTTATAGAAGCAACTGCCAAGGCTAAATTACCTCCAAGTTCTTTTATTTTTGAAATATCTGTAGCTGATTTTAAATTCAATTGATATCTTGTGTAAGTTTGACCTATGTTAATTTTAACTTTGTCTATTTCAGTTACTATGTTAAAGGATTTAAGTGTTTCTACGATTGTCTTTGAATTTTTTTCTGTATCTTGAGGCTTATCATTTGAGAAAACGGGTTCATCTAGAATTTCTATTGAGGGAAATTGCCATTTTTGAGAGTTTTTTTCCTCTTGCATGCTTTTATTATATTACAGGTTAGAGTTTAGGGCTATTTTAATTATAAGTAGTATTTAGGATTTAATCTTTTACTAGTCTGTAAGCTCCTGAAAGTGTTTGATCAATGACTTCGGGGTTGTCTTTTGCTATATACTCCCCTGCCATCCTGCAGGAACCAAAGTAGAATATTGTATCACCGTTAATTAAATCCGGTCTTTTTTCCTTTAAATCATTAGAAATAATACTGCCGTATGATCCAATATCATTACCATAGTAACTTTCGTTGGCTATTTTCCTACCGCAATCGGTTATAAGGTCAATATCTTCCTGGGAATACTCACCAAATGGGGTAAATATAGAAGTCATCTTATGGGTATATTTTTCTATCAACTGTTTGTGACTTTCTTCCATATTTTTATTATATTACAGGTTACAAATTTTGGAATGTGTTGTATTATCAGTTTATTACCTCATGAAAATTTTAAGAAAAATATTATTGTTTGGTTTGTTACCTTTGTTTGTTGTAGCTGGTGGCTTTATTCTTTATTTTTTTCTAACATTTAAAAAAATTGGTAATTCTACCCTTTTAAATAAAAACAATTATTCTAATTCAAAACTTAAGGCTGACTCAATTATGATTGATTTTAATGGTGATGGGGTTAAAGAAGTTTTGAATGTAATTGAAAAAGAAACTGGGTTTGTAGCTATGGAGTTGTTTGATTTGGAAGGTAACAAGATTGCTGGGCTTTCAGATGTATGGCTTTTGTATAACACTACTTTTTTTAAAATAGTTAAGTTAAATGAAAAAAGCACAAAAGAATATTTGCAATGGAATATGGCTCCAGGCCCACATCAAATAGAAACAGTGTTTTTAACAGTTATTGGGGATAAAATAGAACCAATTTTTAGTATAGATTTTGAAAAAGAGACCATGTACTCCCCTTTTTATAATTCAAGGGGAGAGCTATTGGTAGGTGATATTGATAAAGATGGTTCGATTGAAGTAATTGAATTTGTGGACGAATATCCTGTGAATGCTCCAAGGCTGGATGATTCGGAGGTTGAAAATCTTATTCGTGATCAGTTTGGAGATTTGGGGGTAGGATCAGAGGCAGAGGGTATGACGGAAATTGTTAAAAGAGAGAATTATGGTAAGGGGCGGGGTAAGAAGGTAATTATGGCAATTCATAGATTTGTAGATGAAGAAACCCCATATTTTAGAAGATTGCCTCCTGATGAATATGAAGTAATTGCAGGAAAAGTAATTTCCGCAGTTGAAGGAATTATTAAAGAGAGTGCGGATATGACAAAGCCAGAAGGTTGGGAAACAGATAGTTTTATGAGATACAGTGATTTAGAACAAGACTCTAAAGATTTCAATGAATTTGTTAGGAAATTTTGGACACACAACAAGCCTTATGAATTTTCTATTACTGATGAAAGTGTTGAGTAGATAATTATCCAGGTTTGAATAGGTATAGGTGCAGACCATTACAGAAATATTTTTGGAGGGAATTGTGTTTCTATTGTAATTATTAAGAAAATAGAGATTTTGGAGTGATAGTAGTTTAAAAAAAGTAGTTGTTATTCTTTTATAAGAACTAACTCAGTTGATAATGCAAACTTCAAGAACACTCTATCTTCTTTGCAGTTATCGTATATGGCATCGTTAATCATCCTCCTTAAACTTCCTATATGGATTTTAAGTACCCAAAAAGCTACGGGAATGGAGAACAGCGAGAGAGTAAGATTATTAACTAGGTAGATAAGATAGATTGCTACAAGCACCAATGATATCAGATGTGACACGATAATCTGATTCTTATAGCTTTTCTTTAAGTAACTAATAGATTGGTATAAATAAGTCTGTTTAACTCCGAAGGATTCTTCTTTTTCTTTTATCAAGCTTTGAATTATATCAATCTCAGAAAAAGGCATTCTATCGTATTTGGTATTTATCACAGACGGAAATTTAATTGGTAACCCACTAGAGGTTTTCATGTAATTAATTTTACAACACATCTACAAGCATTTCTAAGAGTTTGGAAATTTATCTTTTGTTTGGATTTAATTTAAGTAAAAGTATTATTTTTTAATTTAATAGTATTTCCCCCATACAATACTATTTTATTTGGTTTCCTAAGTTTATTTCATGATCTATATCAAGGTGGGTTGTATATCGTCTTTATTACCACCGCTCTCGATTTTTTCAGTAAAGTCGCACCCAAACTTGAAATTGCTGCAACCCTTAAATAGACCAAAATTTGATTTTCGAATAATTAATTCTCCCGTTTTACACATAGGACACATTTCCCTACTTTCATTTAAAAGATTACTATCAAGTTCGAATAAAAACCTAGATGGATTATCTTTATTAGCAATTATATGAGTCTCATTCCTAGCTCTAGTTATTGATACATAAAATAATCTTCTTTCTTCAGCGAAAGGATAGTCATCAGGATGTGCTAGTAAGATGTTCAAAATGGGGTCATCTGATTGCGTTGCAGGCATGCCCATGTAGCCTTCGTTACAGTTTAAAACTATAACAATATCTTCTGTAAGACCTTTTGCTCTGTGCATTGTGCAGTATCTTATCTTAATAAGGTCTTCCTTTTTATTAAATTTCCATTCAATTATGATCGATTTGTTGTTAGGTTCGCGGACAATATTGAATACTTTACTGCCCTGCAATCTATCTAGATCTCTGTTATAACGGGATATTATCAAAATTTTCTTATTTTTAAGTTCACTTAAAGAATATTTGCTACTTAGAGATAGCATAATTTGATTTAGACTGTTTGCATCATCGTCGGGAACTTTATTCAAGTGGATTTTTACATCAGTGATTTTATTCTCCCCAGGGCTAACAGTTTTTTCTACTTGATTTGGGTTTTTTAATATAAAATTTGTACTATATTTTATAGTAGGGTCGCCAAAACGGTGTGTAGTTTCAATTAGGCTACGGTAGGTTACTCTATTAAAAAAGTTAGTGAAATCATTTATTAAGGTTAAATCACTTCCAGTGAAACGGTAGATTGATTGCCAGTCGTCGCCCACGCAATATAATCTACATCCTGGGGATTTATCTAGTAAGGCTTTTAGCAAGGAGTATTTACCATAAGAGAGGTCCTGGACTTCATCCACAAGGATATATTTGTATTGAAAATTTTCTTCTGGAAGGTCTTTTATCTTTTCTGTTGCAACCTTTATCATATCTGCAAAATCTTGAAGATCGTTTTCTTCAAGGTATTTTTGATACTCAAGATATATTGGTTTATAAATTTCGTAGAATTTTCGTGTTCTGTTAAACTGGTATTTATCATCTATAGTGTTAATTTTGTTTTCTAGTTCTTCTAAAGATAAGGCGCTATTTTTGAATAGGTTTAAAAAAGTAACGCAAAGTTCTAAAAACGAGTCAACGTCTTTTTTATACGACTCTTCAATAAGCTTGGAAATCTCTTCTTCGGACAATCGACGTGGTTTTATTCCTACTTTTTTTAAACCGGCTTCAATACCTGAAAGTAAGGTATGTTCTTTCCATTGGTATGTGTAAGATTCTAAAAGAGTGGTGTTGTTTTCAACGTGCGTTTTTCTTTTCCAATTCATTTGGCTATGGTAACTAAGACTATTAACCCACGGTGCCGTTGTTCCATCTCTATTGATACCGAAATGTTCGAGATACACTTCGGTATTGTTTTGGTTTAAAGTAAAGTCGGGCTCGTACTTTGTTTGTACGTATGGATATTGTTTTTCATACTCATAGGAGACTTGATTTATAAACAAGAAATTGGCAATTATTTGTTCTTCCTTAGATTTTACATACTCCCCTCCTTTTGTTGGTTTTTTAATGTTGTAGTTGTCTTTAATGATAGAAACCTTCTTTAGAGTTGGTCTTGTAAACATTTTATTGAAGCTTACTCTCTCCTCAATTCCCTTTATTTCAGACATATCAAAAGGTACTGTGTGATAATTTAAAATGTAATCATTATATTTTCTCTGATACTCCTCGTTTTTGGAAAGATCGTTTATTATTTTTAATACGGTTTTTTTTAACTCTTTTTCTTTTACTAACCTTTTTTTCTTTAAATCTGTTTCTTTAATAATCCAGTTTCCAAGCGAGTGGAAGGTTCTTGCAATTTTACTAGGATACCCTAACTTCGATACTCTTTTTTTTAAGTCGTTTACTGTGTTTCGGGTGAAAGAAATTATTAAAATACTAGAGCTTGGAATTTGCAAAACATCGATTAAATACTTTAGTTTAGCTAACAAGGTCAATGTTTTTCCACTTCCTGCAGCCGCCATAACCAAATTAGCATCTTCACAAGCTACAACCGCTACTATCTGTTGTTTATCTAGTTTTTTACCTTCTATCTCATATTCCTTTTCTACCTCATTTCTAATAACATCTTTATTATGTTGCATTCGATCAGACTTTATTTTGTTAATTTTAATTGCTGAGAATAGAATACTTATGGCTTTAAAAGGTTTACGTGAGAATAACTGACGGATAAAACTGGCTACAACCCCATTTATGTTTAAGGGAGCTTCGGAGTATTTATCTTCTATTCTTTTAAGCTCTGAATTAGAAATGTAAATGTTTTTGGTGAATAAGGGTATTATCTCGTTTTCATAATTTTTGTATTGGCTATAGATATTGTAATTCATGGTTATTTTATAATTATATGTGATTAAAACGTCAGATTGTTGCTTATTGGCATTTAGGTTTATTAAAGACTAAGCTTGGATTAACTTATTCCTCTAACTATAATTTCTAGGAAATTTTTCTTTTCCTAACTGCCACAAATACTTACCAATCTCCTTAAGATTAAACTTATCTAAATTATAGAAAAATCTAAAGCTCAAGATCACCCCCTTAAATTTATTTGTGAATCCAATGGTATTTACTCTTATCCCATCATTATAGTAAAAGTCTTTTGTCATTTTGTTAAAAATCTATAAATCAAATATCGCAAAATCTAGCTAATTTTGGATATCTACGTGCGTACCATGTTTCTACTTCAACTATGTCCTCTTGGTTTAATCCATACATTTCATAAACGATTTTATCGATTTCCTTTTGTTCATTACTTATGTAGTCATAACGTGGATTTTGTTTTTGTTTTTCGATAATTATTGAGACCAAAGTAATTATCTTTGGATTCTCTGAAATAAGAAAAGGAATTTCTTTTACCTCATCTACCTGGAAATTTACGGTATGATCTATGTAAGTTTTCCCGAAATACTTTATCAGTTTGCATGTGAAATTTCCTAGCATTTGGTTTACATTAAAATAAGTGGTGAATATGCTCGAACCTCCGACATCAAAAACTGAGCATGAATTAATTCTCAGGTTAGGTGCGTAATAACCAGTGTATGATAGCGTTGTGCCAAGTTTAAAATAGTATTGGGTATTTTGAAATCTCGCCGTTCTATGACTACGTAGCTGTTTAACTGCTTTTTCACTCCAGTCAATATAATAGTTAGTTGAAACATAATAATTTGGAAGCCATCCTGATTCAACATCACTTTCTCCACCCTTGTCGTAGGGCACTATGAATCTTCCTTCAAACCATAAATCCTCATCAAACCACTTTTCATTTCTCGATTTGTGAATTCCATTATTAATCACTTTTAAACGCAATTCCTCGTTATTAGCAATCTTTTCTAAATCTGTTTCTGTTAACAAATACTGTTTATATGGTTCAACGCTTTGATAACTTCCACGGGCATTTGGATTTTGAAAAAGATAGGAATTATTATCCCCAGTTTGCAGGCCTACTTTAACTTCAGCAATATCTCCAAAACGAACTAATTCAATTATTCTTCCGTTAAATTCAATTTGCCTTATATTTATTTTCCTACCAGCGATTTCTTTCTCAACAAAATTACATGTAGTATCATTCATTAAAGCAAAAATTTTGGGATTACCTACAAAAATTGGCAAATTGGAGTTAGTTTCGATTAAATCTTGTCCATATTTGTAAACACCGAAAATTGGAGTTGAGATTCCAATATAGTCTTGAATATCATAAAGTTTACTTCGAAATTGATTAACTTCTGTTCTTGTAGAAATATTGGTCAAGTCAGCCGCAATTATCTCATTGTTTACAGTTTTCTGGTTAGACAGGAGCATAATACAAGCATTTACTGTGGCATCAAAGCAATCTTGGTGTACCCTTATTATTTTATGTAAATCTTTTTTTAGAACTTGCTCCCGCAGTTGTTTGTGAGTTTTAATAGTGAGCCAAGTATCCGAAACAATAAAAGATAAAACCCCCTTAGGTTTAAGGAATCTTCTTAACGAGGTGGAAATAAAAATCCCATAACTATCTTTACTGCCAAGACCGTGCCATTCCTGAATATCATCGTCGATTTTTACCCCGTAGGGAGGGTTACCAATAACGATATCAAACCCACCTACTCTTTTGCCATTTTTATCCTTTCGGTCAAAAACTTCTGAAAAATGGAAGTCTGGTTTAAACAGTTTATAGGTACCGTCCTTTATTTTTTGTTTTAGTGATTCAATTTTTTTTATTGTGCTATTGATGTTTTTTTCTATGCTATTAATATGTGCATTAGCTATTTGTTTCTCTAAATCCTCCTCGTACTGTCCGAGTATTTTTTGAATAAGTTTATGTTCGAGATTATCAAACTGTTTTTTTAGGATTCTTTTATCTGATTCGTTGGTGGACTGATAAAAATTATTTTTAATACCTATCATTTCGTTCTTTACCTTTTCGAATTCTGATTCGCTAACGAAAAAACTTCTCTGGCCTTCAACATTCTCGACAAATACATCGATACCTTCTATCTTTTCCTGCAGAGAGTTACCTAGTCTGAATTGGAAATCCAGATTTGGAAGTGGCTCTGCTTCTGCCTTATCATAATCTACCATTAGTGCTAGCCATAAACGTAACTTTGCAATTTCTATTGCACCTGGATCAATATCTACTCCATATAAGTTTTCTCTGATGAACTTTTTTTTCAGTGTTACTTCATTAATATTTTTCCCAACGTTTACATTGAGTTGTTTACGTAGTGTAACTAAAACTTGCATCATTTCTACTGGAAATGCTGCCGAACCGACTGCCGGATCTAAGATTTTGACATTTTCAAGTTTAGTATCTATTTCTCTAATTTCTTCTTTAGTAAAATTAATTTCTTCCAGCTGGTTCTTTGAAAAAATAAATTGATGTAATTTGTCTCTGTTAAAGCTAGTCTCATTTATTAGATATTGAAGCAGAGAATCCTTCACCATAAAATGAACTACCTCCCTTGGTGTGTAAAAAGTGCCTTTTTTACCTCGTTCTTCCTCAGCCAAGGTATTCTCAAAAACCTTTCCTAACATTTCTGGATCAATCGAAACTTCCTGGTCGTCTGGGGAATTTTCATCAATGGTAAAGTTATAGTTTTCAAAGAAGTTTAATATTAGGTCCCGGATAAACTTATCTTCGAATAAAACAAAGGAGTTACTTTCAGCTAGCTTGTTTTCTAGCTCACTACGTTCAAAAAGACCACCATTTAGATAGGGAGTGTTTTTATACTGCTCTTTAATTTTTCCAGGTCGTTCACTTTCTTTTTTAGAAAAAACATCAAAAAACAAAGGTTCAAGAAAATCCGTGTAAATTAGTTTGTTATTCTCATCGGCGATATGTTTCCTGAGGTAATTAGGTTCGTTTTCAACCCATCCCTTACGTTGGATAAAATAAATAAATATTATCCTACCTAAAAAAGTGTAAGCAAATTTGTTTATTTGTTCCTTATACTCAACTTCTGAATATTTGTCTTTAAGCCAGAGACAAACAGTGTTTTTATTTGATTTTTCAAACTCTATTTTAGTTTTTTCAAAATATTCTCTAAATTCATCAAAGAATTTATTATTAACTGGCTCAACAGAAAAAACATCTTTAAGATTAGCGATAGAGGAAAAATCCCCGTCACCGATCCTTTGTAAAAAGGTTTTATTGGTAAGTTCTTTGCTTACAAAATACGTAAATCTTTTAAAATTATTCCATTCTCTCCTGCTGCCAGTACTTTCTGGGTAAATCAATGAGAATCTAAAATTACCTTCTTGGTCGTAGAAAATAAAAATTCCCGCGTTGTAGGTTTGATTTACTGATGTTTTTAAAATATTCTTAGCCTTATCGTACTGGGCTTTTTTACCAACCCTCTCTGTAAGATTAGTCTGAGTTTCGAGTGTATAGATAACCAAATTACCATCATCGTTTTCAATTTCACCAATTTCTAGAACATTTTTAAAATATTCGTCATCAAATACTTGTTGGAAATTATTGTTTATTTCTCTGTATTTATTGCTCTTTTTACGAAAAAAAAGATTAATTCTGTCGGTAGAAAAATTCTTAATTATAGATTCTAAAATCTGCTTTGTTTCGTTCATATTACTTTATTTTGAATAGCGATAATTATTTCCTTTTTCTGTTCTTTTTGTCGGTTTTTTTCTTTGATTAGGTAATTTTCCCCAAGTTCGTTTTTTAAGTTTTGGATATCTTTAGGGTCGGATTCTTTTATGTTGGACACTCTTCGCAAAGTATAATCTGCCAAAGTTCCATAGTACAAAATATCTTCTTTTAATGTTTTCAAGAATGTCCTGTGGTTTAAAAATGTTTCTGTATTATTTGCAATAAGAAAATCAAGGTTAATAAGTGCTTTTTGTTCCAAACTCTGTTCATTAACAGGACCTGTTTGTAAATTCTTATATGATTGTATTTCATCATAAGTTTTCCAGAATTGATCCGTGTTCCATTTTTCAGATTTTTCATCTTTTTGACATTTAATTTTATCAAATACTTCTTCAAAACTACTTTGGTATGGATGTGCTTTGTCTGGTTTTGTCTCCGCCCCAACAATATAAAGACGGCCTTTTTTGAAAAACACTAGCAGTTCGTTCTCGTGGTATTTTTTGGCCACCTTAATACGGGGTGGATATTTTACTAGATTATTAATTAATTCTGGGTTTTCTTTTTGAATCGTAAGGTACTCTTTCAGGGCTTTGGTATAAAAACTTTCTTCTTCATGCTTATCAGGATTTTGTTGAATACGATTGAATAGTCCAGCTGGAGTAGGTTCCTCATCAATATCAAAGATTTTTGAATCCTCACCCAAAGTATTATGAATCAAGAACATTTTATTGGCAGCAATTTCCCGTGATTTTACCAATTCAGCACCTCTTTCTGTCGGAAAAAAATTAACTATGTAAAGATTGCTGAAAACCTTCTTACTGATACGGTTGATACGACCAAGTCTTTGAATAACCCTGACAGGGTTCCATGGAATATCGTAGTTAATAACCATTCCTGCTCTGTTTAAATTGAAACCTTCGGAAATTTTATCCGATGATAATAAAAGATCGAATTGATCTTCTTGTTTCGTATAAGAGGCATCAAAGTTTTTATTAATTTGGTCTATTTTTGTTGCAGAAAGATCTCCTGCAACAACAAGAAGTCTTTCTTGATATATTGGTATTAATGTTTTTTCTAGATATTTAACTGTATCAACATATTCAGAAAAAATTACAATTTTTCTTTTTGGTTCTCTATCGTCAGGTGTTTTAGAAAATTCAATTTTTATCTTATCTACTAAACATTTTGTTTTGGGGTCATTTTTTACTAAATCTAGTTTTTCTAGTTCCTCTAAAACTTCATCAAACAACTTTAAATCTGACTGGATGTCTTTAAGAAATTTTTCTTTATACTTAAATTCATTAATTTTATATCGTTTGTGGTTTTTTGGGTATTGTCCTAGTTTTATTTTCTCCTCGTAGTCTTGTAGATATTTCTCGATCTCATCAATGTCCAAATCATAAATTTTTTCTAATAACCCCCTATCTAAGATGTATTCGCTGGTTCTATTGATAAAATTGCTACTATCTATAGTAATTTTTTTGAAATTTTTAATACTCTGTTCAAAAGATCCGAAAGAGCTTTCAAATCTTTTTACCAACAAACGACGCATAAAATCAAATAAATTTCTTTGCTGTATGAATTGACGGTTGTCGTCTTCACTCATTTCCTCATTAATTTCTTTTTCATATTCAAATGGTCTGTATATAGCACCTTTAAACCGGCCGCCATCCTCTGGTACACCGAAATAGTTTTCAATTATAGTTGAATAAAAATTAGATTGTTCTTTGTTTAATTCAAAAAACCACTCTTCAGGGTCTGCAGTCATAGAAAGTTCTGAAACTTCTTCTTTATAAAAAGGGTTATTTTGTAAATCTAAACGGTTGCGCCTTATCGTTACAGGCTCTATTACATTTCTGATTTGCTTGGCTAAATACCGTGCTTTCTCTGCAACTTTTTTTAGATCTATTATATCTTCCTCAAATAGCGTTTTGTAATAACTTGTTGCTTTATTTCTTTTTGAATTGTCAGGTGAATTACAGTATTTTTTAATATAGCCAAGTCTGTCGAACATTCCCTTAAAAACCTTGAATTGATCAACCAAATTACTTTCTAAGGTAATAGAAGATTTTTTAGGGGTTATAAAAAGTTTTAGTAAAGCTAAAATATCTCCGGGTCGGTTGTTGAAAGGTGTGGCAGTTAGTAAGATGACCGTCTTATCTCTACAAATATTTTTTAAAAGCTCATAATTTTGAGTATCTTGGTTTCTAAGGCGGTGTGCCTCATCTACTATCACAACCTCAATATTTTTTGCTGTGTTGACGTATTCTAAGATATTTTCCAAATCGCCAATAGATCGTACTTCCCAATCGTAAAGCCCAAATTCCTCCATGTATTTTTTCCAACCGGAGTTTTTATTATTATCCCCAACCAATGCAGGAGGACATATCACTAAACCGCGTTTCTTTAGTTGTTTTGCTATAGCACAGGCAATTACAGTTTTACCTAGACCTACGACGTCTGCCACAATAACACCGTTGTTATTTTCAATAATTGACAAGGCTTGTTTCACTGCATCTAGCTGATACTGGTAGGGTTTATAGTTGTTTTCCTCGAAAGTTTTTATCAACGAATCATCTATATCCGTTTGTTCAAATGTCTCTAGGTAGGTTTTTAAAACTAAACAAAAGGCCTCGAATGGGGTGACATCTTTAACCATTGTTTCATTTTCAATAACTTGGATTAGTTTCTTCTTTATAATATCCGACTCTGTAATTTTTACAGCATTTTCCCATAATTCTTCGAAGTATTTCTCAGCTTCATCAAATCCATAATCTCCAATTTCAACATTAAATTCGTCTTGAGTCATTAATCCCGCCCTTGTTAAATTGCTAGATCCCGTAATAAATAAGTTTTTTTTCCCCACTTGATTTTCATCTAATTTGAATAGATATAGTTTTGCGTGGTTAGGGTTATATGTCTTACGTATAACGAGCTTGTCTTTCCTCATTAAATTTATGAAAAAAGTAACTTGTTCATAGAATTGTTTCGTATCAAAGTTTTCATTATTTAAAGATTTTTTAATAGATTCTATAAAATTTAAAGTTTTTTCTTCGTCTGTTAAGTGATTTTCCTCGGATATTTCTACAAGATTTGAAATCGCAGTGTCAACATTTAAACCTACAAGTATTTTCATCGTTGTGTCAGGCTTAGCTTTCAATCCTTCATACAATTCTTCGATTCCTGAAAAATAGAAAAAACCAATAAGAAACTTTAATTCCTTGCTGTTGCTTATAAGTTCGACAAGCCTTCTTCTCAAGTCATTAGTTTGGCTATTAGTTATAAAATTTGACATTTTATGTACAAAAAACTTTTTAATCTAAATTTAATATTCTAAACTACAATTTTTTACAAACTCAAATAATACTTATGTATCTTCTCTGCCATTGATTTTCTTCTTAACTCAAGAAATTCTTCGTAAGAATCCACATCCATTTCAAATATTTTTAATGGGATACAATTAGCTCTTAAATTATGTCTTAAGTCTTGAATATCCTTAATACCTCCGTATTTACTTTTTCCACTTTCTACTTGTTCCTTAATTTCTTTAAAATAAACATTAGGAGATTTTTTTCCAACTTTAATATTTGTTTCTGTCTGCATGTAAACATAATTAGCTATCTGATTATATTTGCTTTTTCCCAACCCTTTGGATTTTAGATATTCTCTTGGAAATAAATGATGAATATCGCCACGATGAGTAATTAAATCGTTAATTTTTATATCTTTTGACAAGAAACCTCTGTCATTATTTTTAACTTGAGCTGCAAGAAAAACGTTAAAATAAGGACTGCTTGAGACCGGTGTATTTAAGTTTTGAACTAAAGCAGCATCCCAAAAAGCTTCAGAAAGGTCTGCGTTTTCAATATCAGTAAGATAGTCACCAAATTTGTTTTCAACTATATTTTTAATATCAAAATCAAACTTTGATTCAGGGGAACCTGAGTACCTCCCAGTGAGGATTGACATCACAAACCACCTCTTAACATAGTGTTCAATATCTTCAGGTTTATATCCTTTTTCTTTTAGTTTTAGATATATGATGTAAGCAAAATTAAGAGTGTTTTGGGATCTTATCATGCTTGATGATATAAAACCTGCAGATTTAATAATCATTACAAATCTTTGGAAATTGGTCTCGTTCATAAAATCCATGATACTTTTCTTAAGTCTGTTGAAAGAATCTTCAGCAATTTCTTCTTCAAATTTTCTTGTTTCAAAATTTCTACCTGAAAGTAAGCTAACAAGATCTGATAATTTACCTCTTTCAAACTCTTTTGTGAATGAAACTCTGATTAAATCGGTATAGTTCGGGTCGTATAAATCATCCTTTTCATTTTTAAGCCACGAAATTTTTGGAAAATATTCAGTGTTTGTAAAATCTTTGTCAACTTCGACTAGCTGTGGGTAAAATTCTGGCATTACGGCTAAATGACAAAAATAATCTATTGCCTTTCTCATATTAGGACCGTCGTATTGTGGTGCTGCAGCAATTTTAGACATTACAAAATCAGATTGTCCTAGCACAACACCTTCAGAGTTAATTCTTATAAATATTTCGGTTACTGTTTCAATATCTAATTCCGGGTCAAGTTCAATCAAACCTATCTGTTTATTTACAATATTTTTTAATCGATTGATTCTCTCAAAAAGGGTATTTTTATCAATCTTGTTGTTATTTTTAACATAGTATTTATCTACTGTTTCTAATAAATTCGTTTCGTGTGAGAATACGTTACTAATGTTAGCTATCCATGTTTCGTCTTTTTCAATCGCTGGGTTTGAAACTTCAAATTTTTCATCCAATGGGTTGAAGGCAATGTTTATATTAACCCACCTGTAATCTTTATCCATGACCTTTTCACCAAGAATTGCTGCTTCTAGTGCTGTAACTCTTTGTTGACCATCAATTAATATTTTTTTACCTTCTGATGTTGATCCATCTCTTAAATTAACATCTGGGTTCCTCCACATTATTAAATACCCAATAGGAAAGCCTTGGTAAAGAGAATCCATCAAATCTCTTACTTTTGTAGCATCCCAAACAAAAGGCCTTTGCATCTCTGGAATAGCAATAGCATCTGTTTTAACCCAGGTTAGTATTGATTCAATTAAATGTTGGTTTACAGAGTAACGTTGCATTTTTTAATCTAAATTTAATCTTCTTTTAATCTAGATTTAATCTTCATTTAATCTAAATTTAATATTCAAACAAAGGTATTATAACAACTTCGATTTAAAATGTATTCTCTCTTTAACTTTTTTTATTTAAAAAAAGAGAAAAAACAAAAAATATATAAAAAAGACTAAATAAGAACTTTAAGAATACATATATGAGAAATATTAAAAAGAATTTACTAGGTATGAAATAACAAAAAGAATTAGGGTATCTATTTCTCAAAAATTCAGTTTTAAAAAAAGCTGTTTTCCTTATTTTATAGACACTAACAGAGAAACATGTGATTAAAAAATGCTATAATAATGCAAATAAACCCATATCAAAAAAGGAGAGTGTGAAATGATATACATACTGATGGTTATTTTTGAAGTGCTGTTGTTCAGTTGTAAAAAGTCCGACATCCCAAAATTTAAAACCGAAGAAGAGCGATTAGCATATATAAAAGAGTTGGAAAGAAAACGCAAACAACAGAGAGACTTACAGGAAAAATGGATAAACGTAGAGCGTCCAAGATTGATTAGAGAGGCTGGACTAGATCCTAACAATCCGGAACATGTAAAGGTTTGGAAGGCACAGAGAAAAGCTGAAAATAAGAAGAAAAGAGAAATTGAATGGAGGAAAATAGAATTGGAAGCAAAACAATACCAATCCGATTATTATCAGGACGTTTCGAAATCTAGTTCTTACTCTTCAGAACCCGAACCTTATAGCTACGACATGTCAGATGACGCGCTGGAAAAGTACATAGAAAGGGAAAATAACAAGGGAGTGGGTGAAAAAATTATCGATTTTTTACTTTGGACTCCTTAGTACGATTAAGGTTGAGGATATAATATATAATTCTCAACCTTTTTTTATACAAATATCTATTTAGAATAGAAAGAATAATCTTGTATAATTACACTAATTGAGGTAAGATTGTTCTATTACCATGAGAGGACTACCAAAGGGTAAGCGTGCTTCCCGCGGGAATGCCTCTTTTTTATTTTAACCTCTTCACCTTATTCTCACTCGGCAGTTCTTTAGTGTTTTTACCCGTAATAACTTCTTTTCCTGTTTTGCTTTCAATATCACGTCTTGCATTTCCTGCTACACCACCACCCTCTCGTGCGACCTCTCTGTTTTTAGGAAATGTTTCTGGTTTAGTTACTTTTGATATTTCAGTGGTTGCGGTTTCTGCTAGCATATTCAAGACTAATTCCAAGTTAGTCATGTTGTCTCTTAAGTTTTCTTTTTTCAAATCTTTGTATTTTTTGTAATCCTTTGTTTTTAATCCTGCCCAGGCAAAAGTAATATCGTCAGTCAAAATTGCAAACTTCTTCTTATCCAAAATACCTCTTTCTTGCCATTCATTTGTTAAATCTTTCCTAATTTCGATGCTTTTAAGACGCAAGTCAACCCAATCTTTGGAATATCCCTTCTTAAGATATGTTGCCATAGCCCTTTGAATAGCTTTTTCAGGATCTTCTACCTCCTCTACTCTTTCATAACCTACCCGTGCTAGCCACAGCTTAAATGGTTCTGCTTTGGGGGAAGGGATAGATTGAATGATGCGAAACATAGTTTCTGTATCTGCGGTGTCTGTAAGGCGCATTTTCCCATCAGGAGCTATCATTTTCAACCCGTGACATTTTGTCACGGTTTCATTTCCACCTTCTTTTAATAATCTTTCTTTAAGTTTGCGCCAATATGCAACAGAATCTACACTATTTGATAATACCGCAATTACATCAGACACAGAAAAATACCAAAGCTCCTTCTCTTCATCCCAAACACGACGAATTTTATTGCCTTCAAAAAT
>JAKLGS010000079.1 GCA_022710505.1 Patescibacteria group bacterium | reverse complement strand
ATTCATTATTTGGATCAAAATTACCGTATTTTTCAAATAACAGGTTTCGCTTTTTCCTGGATTCTGATTCTTGAGAAGGTGGTTTGTAGCTGTTATCAGAAATACCGTATTCTGATAAATCCGAATACGTGTAAACTGCCCCAGCCCAAATTGAAATGGCTTTAATGTCTTTTTTAGCTACAAAAGCTCTAAAAATAACATTTCCCGCCATACTATGACCCCAAAGTCCTACTTTCTCAGGATTTACAAAATCGCTTGTCAGAAGGGCGTTATACGCGTTTAAAGTATCAATTACGTAGCCAGAAGAGTAATAACCACCCTCGGCCTCACCTTCTGACTGTCCATGCCCTCTTAAGTCTATTTTAAAGACAACAAAGCCGTTTTTAGTCAAATAATCAACATACGAAACATAGTTTTTAGTAGTTTCATACTCTTGAGGTGGTATATAGCCGTGAACAAACACTATTGCTGGCCATCCGTCTTCAGGTTCCTGCTCCTTTGGAATAGTAATTAGTCCGTTAATAAGCAAACCATCGGAATCGTAACTCGTTAAAAAGGTAGTATAGGTGTTGTTTTCATTTAATTTTTCTAAATTACCTAATTTTCCAGTATATTGTCTTGAACGTAGATATGGGATTGTGAGGTCTTCAAAGGAATAATCATTGGTTAAATCGGAGTTTGAATCAGATTCTTCTGAAGAAATATTTGTCAAAGAATTCGAATTTTCAGGTATTTGGGTCCCGTCTTCTTTTAGATAAGACGAGCTAGATAATTTGTTAAAGAGTAGGTAAATAATCAAACTCAAAATTATTATCGCGAATATCAGAACTAATACAAATATTCTTTTTTTTCTAATATTAATCATGTTGAGTTAAAAACAAGCAATTAAAAATTATTAGGTATTTTATCATTTTTAAACACCGAAAGTTTACGTTACTTATAGATTTGGGTAGATACAATAGCATTCTTTGTACAAATAAGGCTTTAAGATTATTTGAATCAATCTTTCGTTGTTTACCTGACTCTTATATTTTATTAAACATATTAGTTTATTAACAACTTCATTTGGACTCAGTTTTAAAATCATATCGGGTTCTAGCGGTTTACTATCAATTTTAAAATTTAATGAGTTTTTTTGGGAGGTGTGGTAATTAAATGGAACAGTAGAATATATTAAATTAAATTTTCTAAGTTTTTTGAGATCAGTCACAACCTGTGATACCACGATATGATCCCTGTGCCCATATACTCCGCTTGGTTCGAAAGTTATTACCACATCAGGTTCAAATAAATTAATTTCTTTTTCTAGTATCTCAGAAAGGGAATTTTCATTACCTAAATTTCCATCTTCAAAATCTAAAATCTTGTGTTCAGAAACTTTTAAAAATTTCATGACCGATTCGAACTCTTTTTTCCTTATTTCTCCTAAATTATTATGCTTAATCCCATATTTAAGAGAAGAAGCCTCTCCTTTAGTTAAACATAAAATCCTAGTGGTGATATTTTCTTTAACTAAATTCTGAATCAGTCCAGCATTAAAATAGGTTTCATCATCTGGATGGGGATAGATAAATAGAACTTTTGAATTTTTACTGATATTTAATTTCTCTAAATTCACTAATGAGAGTATAGCAAAGCACAGATAATATTTGTGATAGATCTGGTGGACTATCTGGAAGGTTGTTGGGAACTATCATTCTCTATCATAAACTACAACATCACCCTCATTCAATCCTGAAATGACCTCAACGCCCTTGTAATTATTCAACCCTATTTTTATCTCAGTCTCTTCACTCCCATTGTTTCCATCCAGTTTTACTAGACCAGTATCCGCAGTCACATTATCCATTAAATAGAGAGGTAGGTACAAAACACCCTCTTTTTTTTCAGCTAGTATATTTATGTCAGCACTCATTCCGACACGTAGTTTCTCAGGAAGATTATCTGCTTTAATCTCAGCTTTGTAATACGATACTCCCTGAATTGTCTCAGGAGCAGGGTTTATGGAATATATGTATCCCGTGAAAACTTTATCAGGAAAGGCATCAAAAATTATCTCTACTTTATCGCTTGTATCCGTGTAAGAAATATCTACTTCAGATATATTCGTGTAAAGCACCGGTTTTGATACATCTTGTATTTCCATTGCAGGACGACTTACAGAAGAAAGATCACCTTTGTTCACGTAAACCTTACTTATTGTACCGTCAAAAGGAGCAACGATAACTGATTTTCTAATATTTATTAATGATTGGTCATACAGTGCCTCTGCTTTACTAATATTTTCATCGTATATTCTTAACTGTCGATCGTACTCATCATCTCCACCAACTGCATCTGTGTCGGTAGCATATTTTTCAACATATAAATCCTTTTCGAATATTGCAATATCCCTGTTATCTCTGGCTACCTGAGAGCTTTGAGCTAAAGATTGTCCACTCACAGTTGCTAAAATATCACCCTTCTCAACAGCATCTCCCTCAACAACTAATACATCGGTTACTGTTTCAGATACTTGAAAATACAAGTCTGCTTTATCATTTGATTGTACGTACCCACTTGTTTCTACTATCAGCTCCATATCTTGCCGTTGAACTGTGTAATATTCCTTCGTGTCCTTTTTTCTAGAACGGATAAATAATCCAAAGACAACTATTAAAATAACTACTAAAAATATTAATGTTTTTTTACTTATTAATTTCATTTCTTATCTCCATAAATTTATTACCTAACTTTCTCATCTTTAACTATAAGACCGTCTTCTAGCCATAAAATACGATCTGCATATTTTTTGTCTTCGGGTTCGTGACTCACCATAATTATTGTTTGTCCCAACTTTTTATTTAAATCTTTCAACAAATCTAAAATATTTTTTGATGATTGTGTATCTAGGTTTGCACAGGGCTCATCAGCGAACAAAACCTTAGGATTATTAACCAAAGCTCTTGCAATTGCTACCCTTTGCTGCTCACCACCGGAAAGCTCATTAGAATAATGATCAAATCTATGCTCCAAACCCACAAGTTTTAACATTTCCTTGGCTTTTTCTTTAAAATCTTTATTTTCATTATTTGAGCTAACCATCAATGGAAGATATACATTCTCTAACGCTGTTAATTCGGGCAGTATCGCATACTCTTGAAAAATATAACCAAGCTTTTCTAATCTAAATACTGTCTTCTTTTTTTCACTAAGATCCTTAGTATTTTCATTTTTAATAAATATCTCTCCTGAAGTGGGAGTATCTAAAAGTC
>JAKLGS010000078.1 GCA_022710505.1 Patescibacteria group bacterium | reverse complement strand
TCGTCTAACATAAAAAACAAGATGTATAAAATGATGTATAGATAGTATTGAACTTTTCCCAGATTATTCAAAACTAATACTTGAGTGAAAACTGCAGGAAGTCCTGCCGAACACACTAGTTCGACTAGGTTAACTGCAAAAGCTAATACAACTATACCTATAATTGCCATCAAAAACGATTTATTAGAAGTTACTTTGCCAAGTTTTTCAAATACACTCTTTCTTTTCTCATCTCCAACAACATCACATCCTGAAGAATCTTTACTCCAAAATTTTTTTAAACTGGTATAACCACCAAGCAAAGCTATAATTGCGATGATAGCTCTAATCCAGAATATATAGCCAACGAACAAGAATAAATTTAACCAAGCGACCATGAATAGGAAATACACAGAAGCAGAGGAGACAATAAAAGCTATTCCCAGAATCCACATTCTCTTCCTATCTTTTATACCGAGAAGCAAACTTATCAGGAAGAGCAGTACCCACATTGCACAGGGATTAAAACCATCTAGAAAACCTAAAACTACAGTTAACGCAGGGAGGGATAGTTTTTCTAGATCGATGTTACCGAACTTAGGTAAAGATGGTTTAGCAGATTCTATATTTGCGTCACAATCCAAACCGACTTCGGTATTCGGTTTCACATCAATTTTTAAAATATCAGGACAATCTCTTTTCCTTACATCCTCAATAATTCTTACGATCTCTTTTCCGGTTGTTTCATCGTTTGCATACCCAACTATATATTTATCTCCGATTACCAAAAAGGGAACTCCGTTTACTTCTGTATTTAATTTTTTTGCAGCTTCTTGAAGTTTAATTTGATTTTCTGGATTTTTATACACTTCAAAATCATGAAGTTGAACATCTTCGTTAGTTTGTACAAGTTTCTGTAGAAATTCTTTTTCCTTTTTACAGTGAGGACAACCCTCTCCCCAAAATAAGTAAAGATTAATCTTATCGGCAGCATATATGCTATTAGAACCTAAAAAGGTTAATAGTGAAAATATTAATATGCCGATAAATTTGTTAATCCTCATTATTACTTATCTATATTATCATTAATAACTTTAACTAATTCTTCTTTATCAACCTCGCCCGTCAACCTCAAAATTTCATTTTCATCCTTATCTAAAAATATAAAGACAGGAAGTTTATGATCAATACCGTATTTTTCCATTACTTCTTTATCTTTATCAAAGTCATAATACTCCGTCAAAAGCTCGGGCATTTCTTTTTCAATTTCAGCCCATCTGGGTTTCATGATTAAACACCCTGAACACCAAACGGCACCAATTTTTAAAACTTTCATGATTTTTCGCCTCCTTTTATTAAATCTGCTACTGAGGCCGCTATTACTGTTGTAATGGGCACTGCAATAATTAAACCAATACTTCCAAGTAAAGTTCTAATTATTTCCGCAGAAATTATCTCATAATTTATAACTTCATTAAAGCCCTTTGATGAATTTATGAAAAGCAGTAGTAAGGGTAGAGAAGCTCCTGTATAAACTAGAACCAACGTATTTATCATAGAAGAAATATGATCTTTTCCTATATCCATCGACATTTTATACAATTCTGAAAAACCATATCTTTTGTTTGCTTCTTTTAATTGAAATACAATAGCTGACTGGGATACAGTAATATCGTCCAAAACACCTAAGAATCCAATTATTATTCCAGCAAGGAAAATACCTCTCATATTAATAGTTCCTTCCTTCATTATTTGTAAAAAAGATGCTTCGTCAGTTGTAAAACCGGTTATTTTTGCGCTATTCACGTAAATTAAGGATAGGATTGTGGTTATTATAAGAGATAGAAAAGTACCTGCAATTGCTACATTAGTTTTTAGATTAAATCCGTGTGATAAATAAAAGGTAATCGGAATAACTATAATAGAAAATAAAATTATTATAAAAATAGGGTTTGAACCACTAAAAATCTTGGGTAAGACGAGGTTAAAAATAATTAGAAAAGTAATTACCATACCAATAAAAGATGTAAATCCTCGTTTTCCGGCAACTATTAAAGATAAAGTTAAAAATATAACAAAAAGGGACAATAAATGAGACCTTCTTACGTAGTCGGTAATATAAAATGTCTGCTCACCTGATGAGTCTGTGAATTTCATAAGAACAACAGTATCTCCCTTGCGATATTTCTGAGAAGAGGGTATTTCTCCGTAGCCATTTTCTACTGTTATTTCTTTATTTTCAAAATCAGCACTATGGATTATAACTTTAAGTTTTTGGTATAAACCGCCGTTCGGGTTTGGTTTTTCTTCCAATATTTCAATAATTTTTCCTTCATAAGTAATTTCCCCAGATTCATTTACAATATCCGTACTTTCTGCTCCAACTTTTGAGTTTTTTCCGAATAGAATGATTAAAAATATTAAAGTTAATATCTTAATTGTTTCTTTTACCTTCATAGTCTTTTTCAGGATCCCCTTCAAATCTAATTGCCTTTCCATAGATTAAAGCTTCTGCAACTTTTTTACAGGCACTATTATAAATTCTAGCAAATGTAGGTTGAGACACACCCATTTTATTAGCTGCATTTGTTTGGTCCAAATTATCTACTAAGTACAACTTAATAGACTCAATCTCCTCTGAAATAAGTTGAACTTCCTCAAGCTCTCTTAAAGGAATCCCACTTGGTTTAAAATAATGAACGTTGGGACTAAATTGAATATTTCTTTTTATTTTTGGTCTGGACATAAATTTAAAAATAATTTTATTTACACTTAACTACACCTATTTTTAATTAAAATGCTAATCTTTTATAGGTGTAGTTAATTTACTATTATTACTTTTCTTCCTCAAGCTTTTTCTTCTCAGTTTTAATTGCTTCTAACTCTTCTTCTAAATCTTTCTGGTACTTGTCAAGATCTTTTTTAATATCTTCTTTCGATGGGGCAGCACTCCAAAATCTAAAACCTCTGCCTCTACCGTAACCTCTTCTACCAAAACCTCTTCTTCCATAACCATAACCATCTCCGCAAGGACCCATACCTCTGCCTGTCTGTGACCCAAAACCTTGAGGACCTGTTCCGTTAAATAATGGCATTTAATTCACCTCCTTAGTAAAACTATATTGAATACATATTCATAATACCATTTTAAGATTGGGTGTCAAGATAGTTTAGTGACTAGGCTAATTAGGCGCGGTTGTTACAAACTTCTTAGTATAATTTTAAAATTTGCAAACAACTGATACAATAAAAACATGGAAAATACAGAAAATAATAAACAAA
>JAKLGS010000077.1 GCA_022710505.1 Patescibacteria group bacterium | reverse complement strand
TGAAAGAATTGTCATCAAATACTGTTTTAATGACTAAAGATACCGAGTTGGCTAAAATAATTAAAAGTGTAATGGCTAAAGATAAATTAACTTTATACCGTGGGAAAGGTTGCCCAAAGTGTGACAATGGTTACAAGGGCAGAGTTGGTATTTTCGAGCTTATGACTATGTCCGAGAAAATCGGTGAAGCTACACTTTCAAAAGCTCCCTCTACAAAAATTGAACAAATTGCAAAAGAAGAAGGCATGATCACCCTCTTACAAGATGGTTATGTTAGAGCTCTCCAGGGAGAAACTACTTTAGAGGAGGTAATGAGAGTTACAAAATAGGATTATTTTGGAATATAATTTTAATGTTGTTTTTTAATTTAAATAAACAAGGAAATTTAAAATGAAAATAAATGCAACACAGATGTTAGAAAAAGTAGTTGATATGGATGCCTCTGACCTTCACTTATCAGTTGGAGCCCGTCCATTTGTGAGAGTTAATACAGTTTTAAAGCCCTTGGATGAGTTCCAAATTCTTACTCCCGATGATGTTGAATTTATCTTTTCACAAATTATTGATACTAAGCAGAGAGATCTTTTGGACATAAACAAAGAGTTAGATTTTTCGTTAGCTTTAGGTCAGAAAGCTAGATTTAGAGTTAATGCTTTTTTTCAAAAAGGCTATCCGTCCATGTCGCTAAGATATATAAAGATGCAGATCCCGACTTTTGATGAACTGCATCTTCCCCCAATCATCAACAGTGTTTGTAATTTAAAACAAGGTTTAGTTATTGTTGTAGGGCCTACAGGACAGGGTAAATCGACCACAATTGCTTCTATGATTGATCATATAAACAACACTAGAGCTGAGCACATCGTTACCATTGAAGACCCTATCGAATATGTTTTTAATAATAAATTGTCGTTAATTGAACAAAGAGAGATGTTTTTAGACTCACATTCTTGGGATATCTCATTAAGATCGGTTTTAAGACAAGATCCTAATGTAGTTTTTATTGGTGAGATGAGAGACAGTGACACCATTAGATCAGCTCTTCAGATTGCGGAGACAGGGCATTTGGTTTTTACTACTTTACATACGAACTCAGCTTCTCAAACAGTTGATAGAATAATTTCATCTTTTGATGTAGAAAAACAAAACGAAGTTAAATCTCAGTTATCTCAGGTTATCGAGGTTATAATATCTCAGAGATTGCTTCCTTCTGCTAAACAAGGCACTATAGTAGCCTGTGAATTAATGGTTAAAAATGATGCTATTTCAAATCTTATAAGAGAAGGTAAAGCTCACATGATAGATAACGTTATTAATACCAGCGCTCAATATGGAATGATAAGTATGGAAAAAAGCATAGCAAGTTTAGTAACTGCTGGTTTAGTTACTGTAGAGGATGGTTTAAAATATTCCGCTAAACCAGGTGAGTTAAGGAGACTCATCGATAAAAAATAAATATGTCGATGTTTTCCTACACCGCTAAAAATAACATCGGGGGAACGGTTTCAGGTGATGTCGAAGCCAGAAACAGGGAAATTGCCGTAAGTTTATTAAAGAATCAAGGTTTTACTGTTATTTCTATAAAAGAAAAATCTTCAGACGTAAGTGATTTCTTTTCTGATCTTAGAGGTGTACCTTTTGGAGAAGTCGTCACATTTACCAGACAGCTTTCTACTATGATTTCTGCAGGACTTCCTATTTCAAGGTCCTTGGAAGTTCTATCTAATCAGGCTGAAAATAAAAAATTTAAAAAGATTATTACTGAGATTTTAAGATCGGTTGAAGGCGGATCTTCTCTTTCTGCTTCTTTTTCTACTTACCCAAAAGTTTTTTCCAATACATATATATCTTTGGTTAGGGCTGGTGAGTCGTCAGGTAAGTTGGATATTATTTTACGAAAACTTGCTGATAATATGGAGGCAGACAGAGAATTAGGTTCAAAATTCAAGTCAGCCATGATATACCCAATGGTTATCATGATTGCAATGGTTGCTGTGGTAATTATCTTAATGATATTTGTTATTCCAAAATTAACCGAAATGTACGAAGGTATGCAAATAGAACTTCCTGCTATTACGAAATTTGTAATTGGACTATCTAATTTTGTTATTAAATACATCTATATAATGCTGATACTTGTCATAGGTGCTGTAATAGGAATCAGATCTTTTCTATCTTCAGAAAAGGGTAAGACTATTATTTCTGAAATTGTTATTAAAATACCTGTTTTTGGAAAAATCACTCTTCAAAAAGATTACGCAAGTTTTAGTAGAACGCTTTCACTTTTAATTGGAGCCGCCGTCCCGATAGTGGACGCTTTGAATATTGTTTCGGTTACTATGTCGGGGATGCAGTTAAGAAGGTCTATTCAGGAGGCAGCAAGGCAGGTTGAAAAAGGAAACTCATTGTCAGCTTTTTTTAAGAGCGATAATACTTTTCCTTCGTTGTTGGGTCAGATGACCGGCGTTGGTGAAGAGACAGGAAAGACAGATGAAGTTTTGGAAAGAGTTGCTGTTTATTATGAAGGTGAGGTTAATAATTTGGTTAAAGGTTTGTCCTCTGCATTGGAGCCGATAATCCTTGTTATGTTAGGAACGATGGTAGGGTTTTTAGTTGTATCAGTTATTACTCCTATATATAAGTTGACAAGTTCTATTTAATTTAATGTACAATTAATTAGTTTAAAAATTATAAGAAACACACAACGAGAGGGGGTGAATTAATTATGAGAAAACAAAAAGGTTTTACATTAGTGGAAATGTTAGTTGTTATTGCAATTATTGCAATTCTAGCAGGTGCTGTTTTGTTGGCAATTAATCCTGTAGCAACGATGAGAAAATCAAGAGACACAACCAGACTTAGCGATTTAGATTCTTTGAGGAGTGCTATCAACATTGCATTGACGGAGGGTGAAATTAACCTTGTAGATATGGCGGCTCCAGAGACAAGCGCAAATAATATTCAGGCGGTTGATGGAACAACTGGCTATGTGAGGTTTACAATCCCCGGTGAAGGTACACCCCAGGCAAAGACTGGTTTAGGACGATATATCCCCGCCCTTCCGTTGGATCCTACAAATGCTGGTACGTTGGTCTACTCTTTCCAATCTACTGCAGATAATTATGAAATTAATGCAGTATTGGAATATGTGGATAACGAAGTCAAAATGACAACGGATGGTGGTGATAATGATGCTGTTTACGAAGTTGGTACAGCTTTAAATATAATCAATTAACATTGGTTATTCAGAGATGATCTTTGAAAGCAGATGCCCCCGCCTTCGGCGGGGGCATCCTTTTGTATACTTTTTTATTTGCTCTCGT
>JAKLGS010000076.1 GCA_022710505.1 Patescibacteria group bacterium | reverse complement strand
CGAAATAAGTATTTCCTATTAATAGATATTATCTATTGAAATTTCTTTCAGGTCTTTCTTCTTTTGGTCTTGCAACAGAAACGACAAGCTTTCTGCCTTCTAACTCTTTCTCGTTCATTTCTGAGATTGCTCTTTCAGCTTCTGAATCGTCTTCTAACTCAACGAATCCGAAACCTTTGCTTCTTCCGCTCATTCTATCAAAGATGATAGATGCAGATAGAACATTCCCGTATGATGAGAATAAGTCTCTTAAAGCGTCATCTTTAACGCTGTAAGGTAAGTTACCTACGTATAATTTGGTCAAACTAACACACCACCTTCCAAAAACAAAATACAATTTAAGTCTCTCTAGAAATGGGAAATACTTTATAAGTTTGAGGACCGCAAGATTCCGAACATTCGTAAGAGAACAAAAGGATTATAGCATTCTTTTAAATAATTAAATAGTATCTTTTTCGTAACTATTTGTTTTATCTTTTACGATATCGTTAATCAGCTCCATCGGTCTTATATTTTTTATTATCCAAATAGTACATATCACAAAAGCCAATGCAACAAAAAATAGAGGTTTTAGTAATGATTTTAGAATTTTCATGGGTTTATTATCTATATAATAGGAAGAATTTTCAAATTTAAAAAGGACGCTGCTCTACTTTATTTTGCAGTCTGTACTACTTTTTCTTTAATCTTAGTAGCTTTTCTTCCAACTCTATCTCTCAGATAGTATAGTTTAGCTCTCCTTACCTTACCTTTTTTCATTACTTTTACTTTTTCTATATTCGGAGAAAGGAAAGGAAATATTCTTTCTACACCTATACCGTCCGCTCCAATTTTTCTAACTGTAAATGTCTTTGATACATCGGAGCCTTTTTTTGCAATTACTATACCTTGAAATGGCTGTGTTCTTACCTTGTCACCTTCGATTATTTTATAACTTACTCTAATTGTATCTCCAACCCCAAAGTCAGGTATTCTCTCTTCATCCTTTTTTACCTCTTCCACACCTTCAAGTTCTTCTGATATGTTTTCCTCTACAAGCTCATCTTCAGCATTCTCAATATCTTTGATCTCATCGGATTTATCTATATCTTCTACATCAACAGCCTTTTCCTCAACCTTTTCTTCCTGAACTTCTTCAGGTACAACAGCTTCATCTGCAACTTCTTTTTCTTCTATTTCATCTTTTTTTATTTTTTTGTTTTCGTCTTGTGACATAAGCTAAGGAAGAGTATCAAATTTTATAAATAAATTCAATTATTTCTTTAAAGCTTTTACTTTTACCTTTTTATCTACGTCTATAACCAATCCCTCTTTATCAGCTTTAACTAAAACCTTTTCACCTTTAATCAGATCTCCTCTGATTATTCTATCTGATAAAACGTTATCCAACTCTTTCTGAATCAACCTTCTTAAAGGTCTGGCTCCATACTCCTCACTATACCCCTTTTCAGCTAAGTAAGTAATCGCTGATTCGTTTAATTCAAATGACACACCTTGCTCCATCAATAGTTTTTTAGTTTTTTCTACCAATCTTCTTGTTATTTCTTTGGTATCATCTTGACTTAAATTATTAAACATAACTATCTCGTCGATTCTATTCAAAAACTCAGGTCTAAAAGAGTTTTTTAATATTTCTGTAACCCTTGTGGAAACCTCTTTATCTGATTCATCTTTTTCTTTTTTGGAACTTTTATCAAAACCAATCTCCTGTCGTCTTAAAAAATCTGATCCAACATTTGAGGTCATTATTAAAATTGTGTTTTTAAAATCTACAGTCCTCCCTTTGCTATCGGTAAGTCTCCCGTCTTCCATAATTTGTAACAATGCATTAAATGTATCGGGATGCGCTTTTTCAATCTCATCAAGTAATATTACTGAAAATGGTTTTCTTCGAACTATATCTGTTAGCTGACCACCTTGATCAAATCCAATGTATCCCGGAGGAGCCCCGATAAGTTTACTCACAGAGTGTTTTTCCATATACTCACTCATATCCAATCTAACCATCATATCCTCATCTCCATATAAAGCTTCCGCTAATGCTTTTGCTAACTCTGTTTTACCAACCCCTGTAGGTCCTATAAATAAAAATGCTCCAATAGGTCTTTTAGGATCTTTTAAACCCGCTCTTGCTCTTCTTATAGCATCAGAGAGTACAGAAATAGGTTTTTCCTGGCCTACAATCCTTTTACTTATAGTTTTCTCTAAGTTCAATAATCTTTCTCTTTCTTCAATGTTTAAACTTTCCAAAGGTATTCCTGTTGCTCTTGATATAACCTTATAAACTGCTTCGGAACCTACTTCAGCTGTCTCTTCAAGCTTAGTCTTCGTCCATATCTCTAAAAGCTCGGCTTTAACCTTTTCAAGATTTTCTACTTTAGCTACAAGCTTATTTTTCTCATCAATGAGTAAATCTTTCTTTTTTATTTTTTTATTTAAGTCTTCAATTTCTTCTTCAAGAGTTTTTAAATTTTCCGGCTCTTTTACTTGAGATAATCTAACTAAGGCGCATGCCTCATCTATAAGATCAATCGCCTTGTCAGGTAAAAATCTTTCACTAATGTATCTGTCGCTCATTTTTACTGCTGTCTCTATAGCCTCATCTAATATTTTTACATGATGGTGTTTCTCATATCTTTCTCTCAAACCCTCTAAGATTTCTATAGTCTCGTCAGGTGTTGGCTCATCAACCATTATCGTCTGAAATCTTCTTTCCAAAGCCGCGTCTCTTTCAATATATTTTCTGTAATCATCTATTGTAGTGGCTCCCACCATTTGAAGTTCTCCTCTTGATAAAGCCGGTTTTAGAATATTCGCGGCATCCATAGAACCTTCGGCACTTCCAGCTCCCACGACTGTATGTAATTCATCTAAAAACAGGATTATCTGCCCTGAAGCTGTTATTACCTCTTGAATTATGTCTTTAAGTCTCTCCTCAAACATTCCTCTATGTGAAGTTCCCGCGACTATTGAAGCCATATCGAGCATAAAAACTCTTTTTCCTCTTAGGGGCTCCGGTACTAAACCCTCCACGATTTTCTGAGCTAAACCTTCAACTATTGCAGTTTTACCTACACCGGGGTCTCCTATTAAAACGGGGTTATTCTTAGTTCTTCGAGATAAGATGTGTATTACTCTGTCTATTTCATCTTTTCTTCCTATAACAGGGTCTAATTTCCCTTGTCTTGCCATCTGGGTTAAATCTCTACCGAATTTTTCAAGCTTGGAAGCTGTTTCGGTTGTTTCCTGCATAACTTCTTCGTAACAGACCTCACAAAGGGCCATATAGACTTGTTTTCCATCAACTATTCTTGTTATTGGTATTCTCGCGGGTCTCTGCCCGCATCTGTGACATAAAACCATATTGTAGATATTAGCACTCTATACATTAGAGTGCAAGACCCAATTCTACCTATAAATAATAACAAATACCCTTAATGTTCCCACACATCGCTTACAAAAGGTTTTGATTCTACAGGAACTTTTTTAATAAATAATTGTCCTGCCCTCATCATCTCATTTGATTGTATTACCGACCATTCCTCGGCTTGATCTTCTCTGACCTCACAAACGACCTCATCGTGTACAGTCAAAACAATTGAGGCATCAATATTCTTTTCCTT
>JAKLGS010000075.1 GCA_022710505.1 Patescibacteria group bacterium | reverse complement strand
CAGTAATTAAAAAATCTAAAGCATCTGAATCAACCTCAACCCCCAGCATTATTTCAGCTCTCTTTAATATAATTTCCAGTTCCTTTGGCTCGTGTTGTCTAAGAATCAAAACTCGACATCTAGACATAAGCGGATTTATTACCTCAAAAGACGGATTTTCAGTTGTTGCGCCAATAAAAATAATACTTCCTTTTTCTACGTGCGGGAGTAACGAATCCTGCTGTGCTTTGTTAAATCTGTGAATCTCGTCAATAAATACTATTGGAGTTTTGGTTTCTTTACTTTCGGGTATTATTCCTAAACCTTTTTCGTTTGGAATTTTCTTTTTTGGAATTATTTTTTCAATATCTTTTGTGGAAGTATTTACGGCTGAGAATTCAAAAAATGGCCTTTCGAGCTCTTGAGAAATTATCCTAGCCAGTGTTGTTTTACCAGATCCCGGAGGACCCCAAAATATCAAAGAAGGAAAAAAGTCCGTGGTTTTGGATTTTTCTATCAAAGATTTAATAACTTCAATTATTTTGTCTTGACCTACAAAATCTACTATTTTCGAAGGTCTTAGTTTTTCTGCCAACGGTTCGTGTGACATAGCTTTTTAAATTCTACACTGTTGGGCACTTCGTGTAAACTTCGGGTTCTGGTATTTTAGTTTGACAATATTTTTATCTTTTGCTAATCTGTTGTTCTTGAAAATTTAAGGGTCACGTAGCTTAATTGGAAAAGCTTTCGGCTTTAGCCGAATGTTGAAGGTCCGAGTCCTTCCGTAGACCAATTGGGGACGAAGCTCAAAATGGAAGAGCGCAAACATGGAATGTTTGAGGTTCGTGGTTCAAGTCCGCGCGTTCCCTTTTAATACCGTGATAGTTTAATGGGAAAACACTGTTCTCCAAAAACAGTTATAGAGGTTCGATTCCTTTTCACGGTGTATGCTATGTACGAAAAGAGTGTGCCTCCCCACCCTACTCAATCGTACATAGCATTTTTTTTATTTCCTATGTAAATCTGTGTTTAAAAATAATGGTTGATAGTTTATAATATCGAAGACCGTAATTTGTGTGAGGGGGCGTAGCTCAGTGGTTAGAGCACCTGCCTTTTAAGCAGGGTGTCGTGGGTTCGATCCCCACCGCCCTCACCAATTTTGAATAAGGGTATTATTTGAAACTTTTTCAAGGCAATTAAAATTTACATATGCATAGTCCATTTCTCATATTAATATCCGCTTTAGGTTATTTTCTTTTCTTCATGTTTCCCCTTGATAAAGGTGCTCCTTTTATTCCCAACAGTAACAGAAAAATACAATCACTTTTAAATATCTTAATAGAAATGAAAGACAAATATAAATTTCAAAAAGCTATAGATTTAGGATCTGGAGATGGTCGGATAGCCATAGCTTTGACTAAAGAAGGGTTTTATTGCGACGGTGTAGAACTTAATAAACTACTCTATAAAAGATCAGTTGGAAAAATTCAAAAATCAGGTCTTGGCGATAAGTGTAAATTTTTTAACGAGGATTTTTTTAAAATTAATTTAAATAAGTACGATTTAATTGTTCTTTGGCAATCTCCACAAATAATGAGCAAACTTTCGACAAAGTTAAAAAACGAACTAGTAAAGGGCACTTTGATATGTAGTTATTACTTTAAAATTCCTCATTTAGATGAGATGCATAAAAAAGATAACTGGCATATTTACGAGATGTAACAGCTTTATTCGCAATTTTCCAATCTGTTCGTAATTTCATAATCATTGTCTGTATATAAAAACATTGATAAGATTTATCTTATGAAATTACAAAATAAAACTGCCATAGTAACCGGTGCTTCGAGTGGGATTGGTTTAGGAATTGCAAAACTTTTTCTTGAAGAAGGGGCAAACGTTGTTTTTTCCGATATTAATGAGGAAATCGGCAATAACATAGTTTCAGAGCTTGGAGAAAAAGCAACTTTTCAAAAATGTGATGTTTCCAAATCAGAGGAAGTTTATAAACTAGTTGAAGACACAGTAGGTAAATATGGAAAACTGGATGTAATGGTAAATAATGCAGGAATTGGTGGGCTGGGAGGGATTTTAGAGTGTACAAATGAAGACTGGAAAAAAGTCATCGATATCAATCTATCAGGAGTTTTTTATGGAACCAGCGCAGCTGCAAAAGCTATGAAAGCCACACAAACAAAAGGTTCGATTATTAACATGACTTCAATTTTAGGAATTGTTGGGTTTCAAGGAGCTGTAGCATACAGTGCCGCTAAGGGAGGGGTTTCTAATTTAACAAGATCTTCTGCCCAAGACTTAGCGTTGTCAGAAATAAGAGTAAATGCTATTGCCCCAGGTTTTATTGAGACAAATATGACTAAAGGCGTTTTACAAGATGAAACTTTCAGCAATATGATAAAAAACAATACCCCTTTGGGCTATGTTGGTAATACTAACGACATCGCTCAAGCTGCCTTGTATCTTGCATCTGATGATTCGGGGTATGTTACAGGTATAATTCTTCCGGTTGATGGTGGGTGGACTTGTAGATAGTCTTAAACATATCCTTTTTGAAATATAATAAATATATTTTCATCAACTTGTATTATTTGTAAGAAATTATTCTTCGTTTACTACCTTGTAGAAAATAGAAGGCCCGAAGTATACACAAGCACCAATTTTTTGCATATTTTTTTCTAAAAATAGCAGGATCTTGATAGGTATGTATTTCTTGAAAAATTGATGTCTGAAATTTGAAACAGAAAGCTTTTTTTCTATTTTAAACCCACATTTTTTTAGTATCTCCTCTACTCTTTTTGGATGGTGGTTTAAGAAAGTTACATCTTTCGTGGCTACACTGACTGAATCTTTCTTAAAATATCCAAAGTTACCTTTAACTATGTTACTTATCAAAGATTTAAAATGTATTTTATTTGCCACCTCTAAAATAAAAACTCCATCTTTATTCAGTATCTTTTTAATTTGTAAAATAACCTTTTCGAGATCATCTAAATGATGGGAAACTCTTATCATCGTAACGAAATCAAACCTCTCACTCACCAAGGAGCTAATCTCATTTACATCTCCGTTGACTGTATTTATTTTTAGGCCTAATTTACTTGCATTCTCCTCCGCAGTTTCTAAAAGTTTTTTAGAATAATCAAAAATATAAATAGATCCGAATCTTTGTTTAAATATCGGTAATAATCTACCGAAACCTCCACCTACATCAATTACTTTTTTAGACTCATCATAATCACTTGGGAGTAGACTCTTTAAAGCTATATATTCGGATGCATTTTCATAATCCCTGCCATCCCAATATCTAGTGTAGTCATAGTTTTTATCGTTGTAGTCTGCAAGAACCATACCTCATATCGTACATTAATTACTTAAAAATGAAAACAAGGTTATATAAATTGAAAATATAGATTAGAAAATAGTAAATAAATATATTGAAGGTATTATTAGATTTTACGTGTTTAAAATAAAACGAAGAAGGCGGCGCGTAAACGCGCCGCCTTATCAATTACCATCGAAATAAGTATTTCCTATTAATAGATATTATCTATTGAAATTTCTTTCAGGTCTTTCTTCTTTTGGTCTTGCAACAGAAACGACAAGCTTTCTGCCTTCTAACTCTTTCTCGTTCATTTCTGAGAT
>JAKLGS010000074.1 GCA_022710505.1 Patescibacteria group bacterium | reverse complement strand
GTAAAAATAAGTTCTAGAAGTGCTGTTAATAAAGCACAGGAGTTAGGTGTGAGAATAAAAATAATTACTGGTGACAGCGCTGAAGTTGCAGGGGCAGTTGCTTACGAGGTTGGTATTGCCAAATCATCTAGCGAGGTAATTTCTGGTTTTGATCTTGAAAAAATGAATTACGAAGAAAAAATATCTGCTGTTGAGAAAGGAAATGTTTTCGCTAGGGTTTCTCCTGAACAGAAATTTCAAATTATTGAGATACTTCAAAAGAAGTATACAGTCGGTTACTTGGGAGATGGCATTAACGACGCACCCGCATTAAAACTTGCTAATGTGGCTATTGTAGTTAACGGTGCTTCAGATGTTGCCAGAGAAGCCTCTGACTTAATTTTGTTACAACAGGATTTAAAAGTTATTATTGACGGAATTGAAGAAGGAAGGAAAACCTTTGTAAACACATCTAAATATATTAAAGCTACATTATCATCTAATTTTGGTAATTTTTACGCTGTTGCTATAGCCTCACTTTTGATTGAATACCTTCCAATGCTTCCTGTTCAAATTTTACTTGTTAACTTACTTTCCGATTTTCCAATGATATCTATTGCTACAGATAATGTTGAGAAGGAGGAAATAAAAGATCCATGTGTCTATAACAATACTGAAATAGTAATTATGGCGACTTTTCTGGGAATTGTGAGCACCGTCTTCGACCTTTTATTGTTCGCTATCTTTAAGTCGAGCAAGCCCGAGGTACTAAGGACAGCGTGGTTTATAGAAAGTATATTAACAGAGCTGATATTAATCTTTTCCATTAGGACAAAGAAATTTATTTTAAAAAGTCGTTCAAAACCTTCCAGAATTATTATATTTTTAACTTCTTTGGCAGCTGTGAGTACGTTTGTAGTAACCTTCTTACCTTTTGGAAAGAACACATTTGGATTTACTCCTCTTAAATATAGTAATTTATTAACAATCATAGTGATTGCTGCTGGATATTTTATTACAAGCGAGTTCGTTAAGCTGTCAATTTATAGAAATAAAGTTAAAAACGTTTGATTGACTTAAATTAAGTTCTGCTCCCTTGTGTAGTTTTCTGCTTCGGTTATTATTTTTTCCATAATCTTTACTGATTCTACAGGGTATTTACCTACAGCTGTCTCTTCGGATAACATTACTGCATTAACCCCATCAAAAACTGCATTGGCCACGTCAGACACCTCTGCGTTGGTTGGATAAGGTTTATCAGTCATTGATAAAAGCATTTCAGTTGCGGCAATAACATATTTATTTTTTAAGATCGCTTCCTTTGTAAATTGTTTTTGTAGTGGTGGTACTTTCTCCAAGGTTACGGCACTGCTTAAATCTCCTCGAGCAATCATGACACCGTCCGATACTTCCAATATGTCGTGATAATTCGTAACACCTTTAACTGATTCAATCTTTGAGATTAGTACACAGTCGGGGTGCTTATTTTTTATATTTTCAATTTGTTCCTTTGATTCAGCAAAAGAAACAGCTATGAAATCCATTTTATTTTCATCACAAAAATTGAGAATATCTTCACTTTTAATATCAATCATCTTTTTTACTCTGGAGTTGGGGTCTACCTCTTTAAGATTTTGGAGAACCTTTTTGTATTGCTCAATATCTCCGTATGAAGTATTTATTCTAATTATATCCACACCTTCAGATATAAGTTGTCCAAGAATATCTTTATCAATGGAAGAGGGTCCGATTGTAGCGATAACGTTTGTTCTCATTTGTAAATGATATCAGAAATACCTATCTTATTACTATTTTTTCATTGCTTTTTCTTTAAGATCCTTTGGCATTTTTTCTATAGCATATCTTAGAGAAGTACGAGGCATTTTACCTTTGTTCTTCATTACGTAGTCAAAAACCATTTTTAAGTTTATTTGTGAGGTAACTTTTAAAAGCCATCCGTAACCTTTTTGAACCATATCCTCCCTATCCTCCAATAAAATATCGCAGATTTCAAAGATATCGTTTAAAAATAGCCCATTTTTAGCTGGAATAATTAATGATACCGCGGACGCTCTCCTCATCCAAAGATTTTTCGATTTTGCCCACTTTTTAGGGTATTTAATCAATTTTGGGTATCTTTCTACCAAACTTCCGACGGAGTGATTGCAGAATACATCGCACTTTGCCCAGTTATTAACATATTTATTAATCCAATTTTCATATAAATCTATGTCTTTAGATATAAACTCTTTATCCCTTTTTTGTATCCAATTTGCTGCAATCATAAACTCTTCATACATATCAGATTTAAACAGAACCTCACACAATTTACACATTTCCTCTTTTGACAGATTCTTTATTAATTGGAAATATTTTTGAGATATTATCACTATATCTTTAGATTTCATCCCATAAGTATTGATAGGGTCCTTAAAAAATCTTTGAGAAGTTTTTATCCCACTCTGATTAGTTTTAGAGGTTAACTCTGTTTTAAGTTTGTTTAAAATATTCTTCATATTATAAATATTGAGATGGAAGTGGGAAATATTTACAATAAGTAAACACCTCGCACATACTATTTTTTGACATTTGAAATTTTTAACATAACAAAACCATACCCATCTTTTGTGTGTAAAATCCAAATTTCGGTTGATGGGTTTACTCTATCAATTCTTAATCCCGTTTGGCTTGATATTTGTCTCTCAAGTGCTTTTACGGCTCTTCGATGTCCGGAAACAATTCTAAAATCATCATTTAGTATTAATCTAAATGATTTGTACCCAAGAGATTTAATTGCAAGTAAAATGTCTTCAAAATTATGACGTCCAGACCACTGAAATATTGGTTTAAAATAATTTCCGGTTAATTTATCAAACTTTTTTATAACAACAAACGTGTTTCTCAAAATATCATTCTCAAGAACTTTTATATTATTAAAACCAGTAGTATAAAAAATAAAATTATCAGAGTTTATATCTATTTTTATATCCGGAATTAGTTTAGTTAAAACAATCGGAACGTTGCCTTTGTCAGAAGGTTGAAAAGTAGATAAATAGAAGTGATTCATGGAGGAATTATATACTATCTAGCGTCAATTACTTTATTTTTATAACCCCGTTCTAAACTGCGGTGTTTGAGTAACAACTTGGTTCGTGGGTAATTTTTGCTGATCCAGTTCTTTTTTTCGATTTAAAATTTTTTGATCATACTCCAAAAGACTTTGAACACCGTTTTCCAGTTTGTAATAATGCAGTATATAGAATATCAAAACAACTATAGTAATTAAACACACTATTCCAAAAATAGTAACATCAAAAAATAGATAAAAATATATAAATATTAATGTAAACAAAGCAAAGGACATAGTTACTATCAAATGGATTAATCGTTCAGCTTGAAAATTTGATATTGCGGAGCTGTTTAACTTTAGTAAAAGATCTAAGTCCTCCTCATTTTTTGCTTCTATTATATTAGCTTCTATAAATTTTTTATAATTTGCAATCTTTTGATTCATTATTTTGAACACTTATGGATAACGATAGTACCCCTGTCTCTCGACACGTAACAATCCATATCCTCATAAGGTTGACAATAACCACGTTTATCGTACCCGTGTTTATCTAGAAAAGTAGTAACATCAGGATACTCGTCTGAGTATCTCTCTAAAATGC
>JAKLGS010000073.1 GCA_022710505.1 Patescibacteria group bacterium | reverse complement strand
TCAAAAAACTTAGATCCTGGTCCACCTGGGGTTGAATCAACAAGTAAATTAAACCTATTAGGATTTTTAAAACCAGCAACAGAGTAGCAGTTAACTCTGGAATCTGAAACCTTTACACTTATATATTGTCCCGGTATCACTTTAAATTCTTCTTCTGCTTCAAATTCAAAAAAATGCATTTTTGGAGTGAGGTTTTCAGCTTTTAATACTTTTGCGGTTTTAAATTTCGGACCTTGGGGCATTTGTTTATTTTCTCTTAAAATTACCTTTGTGTCCACTGCCCACACATCATTAATATTTATAATAACCGGGTTAATTTCAATCTCTTGGATTCCCGGCTCACCCTCAACAACTTTACTCACCTTAACCATAAGTTCATAAAGTTTTTCTAAGGCGTAATCTGTTTTTCCATCCTTACCTTTTAATGATTTAAATATCTTTGAACCTTCTACAAGTTTTTTTGCCTTATTAAGATCCATAGGAAGGAGCGCAATATTTTTATCAGAAATTAATTCTGCCAATGAACCACCAGCTCCAAAAAGCATAAAGTGCCCAAATGTTGGGTCACTTTTTACTCCCACAATTACCTCGGTCCCCGATGGAACTTCTTTTTGTACTTGAAAGTTAGTTGTAGATAGCACTTCGGAAGGCAGACTTTGTTTTTTTCTTTCTAAAATTTCCCAAGCATCTTCAAGTTCATCTTCATTCTTAATATCCAAAACAACCCCACCTACATTTTTCTTATGCAGTAATCCAGGAGAAGATAGTTTTAAAACCAAGGGATAACCTTGAACTATTGCAAATTTTTTGGCTTCTTCTAAGGTCTCAACACCCAAAGTTGGGGGTGTGTTTATACCGATTGCTGAGATTACAATATCCGATTCAATATTGTTAAGTGCCGGTTGTTTTTTATCAATAGCTTCTTTTACCAACTTATTTACCTTTTCAGGCATAACATCAAAATTTAAAACTTGATAAATATCCATCTGTGTTGTTGCATTTTCTTCCTGTCTTTTCTTAAACTCTCGCATTTTACCTATAGCGTATATAGCTCTTTCGGGAAACCTAAATGACGGAATATGCAAATTATTTAAAATTTTCTCACCCTCGCTAACTAAAGATCCTCCTATAAATGAGCACAAAACCGGCTTGCGATATTTCTCGGAAACAGCACCAGTCATCTCCGCGGTCTTTTTTATTTGGGTCATTATTTGAGGAGTAAGCAGAACTAATAAAGCATCGCAGTTTTCATTTCTAAGAACTATCTCAGACGCATCAGCATATCTTTGGGCTAGAGCATCACCTAAGACATCTACCGGATTCATAATGCTCGCAGATCTTGGAAGTACTTCCAATAATTTTTTTCTGGTATCTTCGCCAAGGTCCGCCATCTCTAAGCCATTTTCTACAACACTGTCAGCACTTATAACCGCGGGGCCTCCGGCATTAGAAATAATTGCCACTCTAGATCCCGAAGGTAAGTTGGCCCATGAAAATGCTTTTGATAAATCGAAAAAATCCTCTAAGGAATTGCATCTTATAACCCCAGCTTCTTTTAAAGCTGAATCAAAAACGTCATCGGCCCCGGCAATAGCGCCGGTATGGGACTGCATTGCACTAGCAGCAGCTTGGCTTTTACCCGGCTTGATTATAAAAACAGGTTCGTGTTTGGTTATTTTTTTGCATATTTCCAAAAACCCTTTTCCATCAACAATCGACTCCAAATATAAACCCAAGGGGTGAGGACTGGAGTTATCTTCATCAGACAGAGAAGTTAAAGATCCGTGATATTTCTCAAATAAATACTCCATTACATCGTTTTCATTAATATCTGCTTTATTTCCCAAAGTAATAAAATTTGAAAAACCAATACCTATCGAACCGCACCAGTCAAAAAGAGATGTGGCTATAGCCCCCGACTGTGTTATAAAATTTAAATTACCGTTAAGAGAATCGGTTTTTCCAAATGTAGCATTAACCTTGTTATCATTATTTACAAAACCTAAACAGTTAGGGCCTAAGATATTTATTCCAAAATCTTTTGAAATAGTAATAACTTCTTTTTCGAGAGCTTCTCCTTCCGTACCTATTTCTTTAAAACCTGCTGAAATAATTACTACGTTTTTTGAACCTTTCTCACCCGCTTCCCTTAATATCTGGCAAACAAATGCTGAAGGAATAGAGATGATTACTAAATCAGGTGTTTCTGGAAGATCTAAAATATTTTTATAACATTTAATTTTACTGATAGTCTTAGCTTCTTGATTAATTGGATATAAAACACCTTTGTAGCCCGATTCGATGAGATTTTTAAGAATTACCGCCCCGACCTTTTTAGGTGATCTTGAAGCTCCAACAATAGCTATAGATTTTGGTGAAAATAGAACATTTAGGTTTTTGGGCATTAACTTAGTCTATTAATTTTTAGTTACCACGTCAATGCCAAATATATTATTTAAAAGCTGCTTTATAAAGGGAAATCCCAACAGCTATCGATAAATTAAGAGAATCCACATCACTGGTTTGCTCTATCTTTACACTTTTACCATAGTTTTTGAAATCACTTTCCAACCCCGCTCCCTCACTTCCATAAACTAGAGAATAAGGTTCTTCAAACGATGTTTCAGATAAAGAATTCGTACCATCAATCATAAAAGTGTATACATTCTTCTTAAATTTTTTCATATAGTCATCAAAGGTATTAAAATATTGGAAGTTTATATTGTACAGAGCACCCATTGAAGCTCTCCCCACTTTCGGATCAAACGCATCTACTCCCGGCCTTATAATAGCAAGGTTTTTAATACCAAAAGCAAGCATTGTTCTGCAAATAGTGCCTAAATTGCCCATATCCTCGGGTTTAACAAGAACCAGGTGATTACCCTTTTCAGAAAGTGGTGACGAATACTTTCTGTAAACACCTATTGCGTATGTATTTCCATTTTTTGATAGTAGATCTACCGATTTCTGACTTTCCTCGACTCTCACACCCTTCTTTCTACAAATTGAAATAAGCTCTTCAACACCTCTGTTCCTATAACCTTTGGGGTTAATTACCACTTTTGTTACATCCTGAATCCTATTTTTAAAAAGTTCTATTGTTGGGTAAACGCCAATTGCGTAAGAGAAGCCTGAATTTTTATTATAATTCTTCAGCATAAGTACAATGAATTATATCAAAGAGAACAAAATAAGTTCATAAATTTTACTAAAAATAACCTGAGTTTAAGTCAAACAAGTGAACCCTGCTTTTTTTAAATCCCTTTACCTGCAAATGATAAAGTGTAGATATAAATAAAAAATATCAAAAGAAGAATGATACCTACCCATCTAGGAATATTTTTCCCACGGTAAAATCTGATTATTAAAAGAAATAAAAATACTGTTCCGAATAAAAAAAGCGTCTCAATCATACCCAAATTCATATCAGCTCCTAAAATATTAGTAATCCCGCCAATAAATAAAAGGTTATATAAACTACCACCAGTGATATGCCCTATGGTCAACTTATCCTCATCATTTTTTTGACTCATCACAGCGGTAAAAATATCAGGCAGAGAAGTGGCAATTCCTGTTAAAGTTAAACCTAAAACAGTGGTGGAATATCCTGATATAACCGCCAAATCTTCCATGGATCTAACTACCAAAAGTCCACCTAAAGTAACGCAAATTAC
>JAKLGS010000072.1 GCA_022710505.1 Patescibacteria group bacterium | reverse complement strand
CTGAAGGTATGACCTTAGTTATTCCAAAAGAGCACAAAGATTCAAGAATTTTTAAAAATGAGAATTCAGACGTCTGCGAAATTATGAATGCTTCCAAAGAGGTGGCTAATATACTTGAGAATAAACTTAAGATTGAAAGGGTGGGGTTAATATTTGAAGGGATGGAAGTAGATCATCTCCATGCAAAACTAATACCTATTAAAGGTGGAGAAAATATAAGAATGATATTGGAGTCACATTACCCAAGACCAGATATGAAAGGTTTGGAAGACCTCCATAAAAAAATAGTAGATTAATTTTTTATAAGATTTAATCTTCTTTTAATACTCTGGATTCAAAAACTATGTTTTTCTTGTTATCTGAAGAGAAGTAAAAATACGTAGCTAGAAGTATTATCCCGATACCAAATGAAAAGGCTACGTATTGATTATAACCAGTTTCGGGAACAGCGGTGGCGTCCGGTGTTGTGTCGCTAGGTTGAGTAGCCCCAGTTGCAGCCATATCCTGACCCATATGCAGAGTAAAAGATATCTTTTCCCCACTTTGAGAAATCTCAATCGGGTAATCTCCCTTTTCTAAAGTTGCAGAGTAACTCCAGTTTCCGGAAGCATCGGGGGTTGTAGTATATGAATTTTCACCAATTTTTACACTAACATCAGAACCGGGAGTTGCCATACCTGATAAAACCGGTCCCGTACCTACGTACCACCATTCGGGATAAGACTTACCTCCGGTATCGAGTGCTCCTATTTTTAATAAAGATAGAGATGCTGCAAAAACATTAGAAAAAAGTATAGTTGATAAAAAGGAAGCTACAAGGAATTTATAAATATTACATTTTTTATAATTCATACCTTAATTAATGTTACTACTTTTGTAGTTTATTAATCAAGATACCCCGGTCCAAAATATTTAAATTAATATACAGTAATAATCATAATTAATTAGTGTTAACATTAGATATATGGACAATTTAGATATTCAACCAGAATTACCCTATCCCGATGAAAGTAAATCTGATAAATTAAATGAAGAAAATAAATCCGATTGTACAGAAATTAAAGAATCAGTGATCGAAATACAGTCTGCATTATCTAATCTTGAATTTGGAGACAGTAATAATAAAAACCAACCACTCCTTAATGTTAATAAGGAGAGTATATCTTCACAATTAGTTAGTCAAATAGGAGATACAAATGAAAAAACAGTAGGTGTTTCAGTCGAAAATGATGGTAAAAAGGTACTAGTACCTGATTTAGACAGAGAAGATGCGTACCTTCTTCATAATATATTAAAGGAACGAGAGGGGTGGGAGAGCGGTTCCTGGATTATTTTTAAAAAAGCAGAATTTCGGAGTAGAGGTAGGTTAACCTATAACGCTGTAGAAAGGCTCAGGAAAAAATATTGTATAGTCGACCACAAAAGAGCCGGAAAAAATTATTATAAATGGAACGATAGGTATGTTTTTAATGAATCCGATTTAAAAGAAACAACTAATCAGCAAACTCCAAAAAATACTGAATCTGAAGATTGGTGGAATAGGGGACCAATTATTTCTCTGGCAGATGCTGATTTCAGATATGAAATGGATAAAGAACTAGAAAATGATAAGAGAGACAAACAACAAAGTACAGAATAAAAAACAGACTTTACCGCTTTATAATATATTCAAACATTACTCATATGAACTAACGTGCGTCTCAATCCCATGATCAGATAAAAATCTTGTAACGTCAATTGCGGCCTGACATCCATAACCTGCAGCACTAATTGCTTGTCTATATATATGATCGTGAACGTCGCCGGATACAAAAATCCCTTCTTTCGATGTTTTATGATTTTCAAACATCTTTACGTATCCTTTTTCATCTAATTCAACTAAACCTTCTAAGAACTTTGTATTAGGTTCATGTCCAATAGCTACAAATAAACCATCTACCTGTAATGTAGATTCTTCTTCCACCTCTACACCATCTTTTATATTTTTTGTGGAAATTTTAATACCCGTTACAACATCATTTCCAATAACTTCTTTTACAACAGAATTGAAAATAAATTCAATCTTAGGATCATCAAAAGCCTTCTTTTGCATATACTTGCTCGCTCTTAAATCTTTTTTGCCTTTTCTAACTATCACATAAACTTTTGTGGCAAATCTTGTTAAAAATGTGGATTCTTCCATGGCAGAGTCACCACCCCCAACGACAGCGACCACCCTATGCTTATAAAAAAATCCATCGCAAGTAGCACAAGCACAAACACCCTTCCCGATGAATTTTTTCTCACTTTCCAACCCCAACCATTTAGCCGAAGACCCGGTAGCAATAATTATCGTACGGGTTTTATAAATATTTCCAGCATCAGTTTCAACTGTAAAATTATCCTCAAACGAACCGGATATTTTTAATACATTTTCATCAATTAACTTAGCACCATTATTTTTAACCTGTTTTCTGGTATTTGAAATAAATTCAGTACCTAAAACACCTTCAGGGAATCCCGGGAAATTTTCCACTCTTGTTGTAATTGTTAACTGCCCACCAGGAGGGTTTCCTGCTATAACAAGAGTGTTTAAAAAGGCTCTGGATGTATACAATGCTGCGGTTAATCCAGAAGGTCCGCTTCCTAATATTATTACGTCAAAAATGGTACTTGATTCATTCATGCAAATATTGTATTACACTAATGTAGTATTTTGAATATTTTATTATAAATATGCCTAAAGAAAAAAATAAAACTAATAAAAAACAAATAATTGACGAGGTCGAGGATATAGATATTTTAGAGGAACATGCAGAAATTCCGGAAGCCACCGAAGAAGAAGCTTTACCAGAAGATGTTCAAGATGCGCTTGGGATTAATAAAGCTGAAAAAGCCGCAAGAATTAAAGAGGTCGATTACATATCAGAGTTGGAAAACGGATTTGGTGATTTCGATGATTCAGAAAATGATTCTAAATCCGGTTTTGACGACTTCGATTCAGACTTAGAATAAAATCCGCAAGCAGAGACAATTCCAAAGAATAGCGATAGAAATATCTTACCTTGTTGTTGTATTATTAATTAGTGAATATACTGCCCAAAAGAAAACTTAGAATATTTTCACCGTTAATATTTTTTTCTGTTATTGTTTTTTTGATATCACTCCATGACGGTATTATTTCTTACGTTACTCCTGTTATCTTAAACAATAGATACAGTAATACGCTATTTGTAGGGTCAATTCTTTCGATTTCTTCATTTTTTGGAATATTTTTTAATTTTTTTATAACAAAATTTTTTCCTAACAAAGGGTATAAATTTTTTACATTTTGGATGTTAGTGTTTGCTATTACAACTGCTTTGATTTTGATTTTTATACCTAAGTATTTATTTCCGCTAGTGATAGCAATGATTACTTGGTCTACTTACTACGAATTCAGAAATTATTCTAAATATAATTTTGTAGAAAAGTTTCTTCCCCCTAACAAAAACGCACATGCTTGGTCTACGATGTCAATTTTCCAATCTCTGGCTTATATGATAGGTCCAGCTATTGCTGTTTATTTATTTGCAGAAAGAATTAACTCATCGTTATTATTTGCATTATTAATTACCTCGATAGCGTGTATTTTATTTCTTTTTTTTGAAATCAAATTCGGAAAAAAGAAAGATGACGGAAAATCCAACAGAGAGATTAGATCTCTTTTTGATGAAGTAAAAGTAACACACGTACTTACAAGAAAAATATGGCCTTTGGTTACATTTTCATTTGCATTAACACTCTTAGATGCTTCTTTTTGGACAATTG
>JAKLGS010000071.1 GCA_022710505.1 Patescibacteria group bacterium | reverse complement strand
TGGTTTAGTGTTTAACTCCTTTTTAAATACTCCGTGGAATTATAAAAATGAAAATGAACTAGTTGATAAGATTAATTCGTTCTTTGATCACTCCTACCCTTTACTTGGATACACTTATCATCCAGAACCAGAAAATGAAACCAGTACAACTTTGAATTTTCTTGGCTTAAGAAGTGCCGAACCTGAAATTTATTATAGTTCACACAGTGGTTATGATTTTGGTTTAGATTTTGGAACCCCTGTTATTGCTTCTTCTTCAGGTTACGCTTCGTATTATTACTGCAAAGATTGTGGAAATTCAATAAAAATAAACCACCTAAACGGTTTTCTAACAACATACATGCATTTACAAGAAGATAATATTTTAACTAAAGAAGGACCTGTTTGGGTAAACGCGGGTGACATAATTGGAAAGGTCGGGTTAACCGGAAGAACTACGGGACCGCACCTGCACTTTGAGGTTACTAAAGATAGTGATGGGGATGGCAATTTTAACGATGATTTTCCCACAGGTAGGACAGACCCATTCGGTTGGCAGTGTACGCAAAAGAACGACCCGTGGGAAAATTATTCTTGGGAAGATGCTTTAGGATCACACCTGGGAACGCAGAGTCAGTATCTTTGGAATTATATGAACGGAAACGAAATCAGAACGATGTCTCCCGATAGTAATCCGAACGAAATAGTTTTAGAAAATAAACACGCTATTTTTGAAAACCCGATATATCTTTTCACTACAAAAATGATAAGTTACGTACAACCAAGTAAAAACACTTTCGGTCAAATTCTAAAGTACATCAACAACACCTCATTTATTTTAAAATCTTTTGATCAAACAGGGGAAAACATAACTAATTTCATAAATCCGGTTTTTATAGAGATATTTGTAGATCCTGAAAATCTTACTGGTGTAAACCTTAACTCCATAAGTCTTTACTTTTATAACGAAGTATCAAATGTTTGGGAAAAAGTTCCAAGTTCGTTCAATGATCAGTTGAATAAAATTAGTGCTACAGTGAACCACCTTAGCTGGTTTGCTGTATTTGGAGAAAAAGAAAATTCAGCGCCTGTTTCTACTGGAATTATAATATCCGGAAGTCAAAACGATATCTGGTTTACAGAACCTCCGCTTGTAGAATTTTTTATAGAGAACCAGGAAAATCCACAAAATATTAGCACATTCTATTCTTTGGATAACGGAGATAGCTGGCAACTATATGAAGCGCCTTTTTACATTAACACTGAAGGTATCAATATCTTAATATATAAATCGCAGGGTTCCGATGGATTGATGGAAGAAGAACACGAACAAGTAATTTATGTAAATCTTTCTAACAAAATAACCGGAAAAATTAGAGTTAGCGGGGCTATTTTCCAAACCGAGTAAATTGAAAATTAAAGTTCAATAATCAGCGCGTTTTCTTATCCAAGCAAACTGAAATAACCTGGGACATTGCGTTTATAACATCATTGATAATATCTAAAGCTTCGTTGTACTCCAATTTTTTAAAATTATGAGGAAAATAATGAAAAACAGTGTTTCTACCTCTCTTCCAAGCATCCCAAAGCTTTTGTGCAATCTGTTTACCACCCTTTGTCTGACCGCAAACCTTTCCGTAAACACTCGTATTATCTTCATAATTCGGGTTTAAAAGCCTCCCTATTCTGATTTCATCGCCATAATAATCGTCCTCTGTTATAAGACCTATATCCCAAAGAAATTTTTTTAAAAAACCCTCATAAGCTTTTGCAAAAGGAAAAACTATAAAAGAATAATCTGATATATCAGCTTTGTCTTTGTTCTCAAAAACAAAATTTAAAATTATTTCTCCATCCTCTATTAAATCCCTTATCTCTGAGGACATATACTCCCAAAGTTTGGAATTGCGGGCAATGACTTGCATAAAATATATTTTAAATTATAAGCTGAAAAATTAAAACGACTATTTATTAATTATCAGAAAAAGAAATGATCTCTAAAGTTGTCTGTTCAAGTATGTCGGTCGGAATCAAAACAACCTGATAGTTCTTACCATTATTTTCGATGTTTCGAAAAACCACTTCATCAAAACCATTAGATTTTGAAGCCGAGAAAAACCTCTCAATAGAGCCCCACCCGGGCTCCACATATATTTTTAAAAATTCATAATTAGCCCAATCGGAAGAGTAACCTAAATTTACAAACTGATCTTCAACCCCTCCCCCGCTCGTTTTTTCTACCATCTTGCCTGAAGAGACTGATTCCAAACACTCTGTAGAATCTTTGCAAAGATATTTGTACATATCCCAAGAACCGTTTTTTGAAATAATCTTTATTACTGCCCCACTGATACCAGTCTTGGCTCCTTTTACGTCTTCAGAATTTTTTTTAGTAGAAATAATCCAAAAAATCACAGGTACAACCATAAAAACAACAAATATTAAAATCGCTGGAAATATGGACCTCTTACTCATATCTAAATGAACCCATAATTTAAACGGTGTGTCAATAGTTTTCATATATATTCTTAACAAAATTTGGGTTATGTAAAAATATTTGAAATAAATACGTTATAATACGAATATGAAAGAACCTAAGATTGCAATAGCCCACGAATTTTTAACTCAATTCGGAGGTGCTGAAAAAACACTTGAAGCTATTTCGGAAATATTTCCAGATGCTCCAATATTCACCGCAAAATACGATCCTAAAAACATGCCTAAAAGTATCACCGAGAGGGAAATAATTTACCCCAAGGGGTTATTAAGTGGTATCACCGAAAAACTTTTTTTCTTATTTAGGATGCCAACAATATTTGAAAACTTTGATTTCAGAGATTACGATATTATTGTTTCAAGCGGAACTACGTGGAATAAAGGAATCTTAACAAAACCAGAACAAATGCACGTCACCTATATTCACACTCCCCCAAGATTTTTATATAAATACTCGCAAGAAACTACAAAATGGCAGAAACCGTTATTCAAACCTTTTTATAGTTATTTAGTAAATTTTATTAGACTTTGGGATTATGTGGCTGCTCAAAGACCCGATTATCTTGTCACAAACTCTGAAAACACTAGAAAGAGAATCCAGAAATTTTATGGAAGAGATGCAAAAATAATATATCCGCCAGTGGAAACTAGTTTTCAAAAAGACGATGGTTTAAAAAAAGCAGATACTCCCTATTTTCTTGCAGTAGGAAGATTATCAAAATATAAAAATTTTGACCTTTTAATAAAAGCCTTCAATGAAGTGAAGTACAAATTAATTATCGTAGGATCAGGTTTAGAGGAAGAATATTTAAAATCAATTTCCGGAGATAATGTTGTTTTCAAGGGAAGGGCTTCTGATGAGGAAAAAAATAGGTTACTAGAAGGATGTATGGGTTTAATTAATCCAGTTTCCGATGAAGATTTTGGGATTGTTCCCGTAGAAGCTATGGCACACGGTAAGCCTGTTTTAGCTCACAAGTCTGGTGGGCATCTAGAAACAATAATTGAAGGCGAGACAGGCCTGTTTTTTGAAGGAGATGACCCGAAAATATTGGCTGAAAAACTAATTGAATTCGATAAAATGATTAAAAACAAGAATTTTGACCATTTAAAAATTACAGAACACGCTCAAAAATTTTCCAAAGAGAGATTCAAATCAGAGTTTGAAAACTTTGTCAGAGAAAAATGGGAAGAGCATAAAAAAAATGCCTGAACTACCGGAGGTACATACAATTTCACAGGATCTAAAGAATAATATAGTTGGCTTCGAAATTAAAAATATTCATATTACAGATTACTACAGGATTCCTGAAGATCAAAAAAAGAAACTTCATAAACTAAAGGG
>JAKLGS010000070.1 GCA_022710505.1 Patescibacteria group bacterium | reverse complement strand
CATTCATTAGGCTTATATTTGGTAATTCCATCTTCATAATAGGGATCTTCTCGTTGATAAACGTTTAAATTCTGAGTCATAATATCTTTTGAATCAATACCAAATTCTTTTATTTTATCTACAGCAATTTTTGATTTTTCATTCAATTCTTGAACGGCTTTATCCTTTTCCTTATTATGATATTCAAGATTTATATAAAAGGTAGCGATCTGATTTGCATAATCTCCTGTCGAGGTCCCGGATACTGTTATTGTTCTTTTAGTTGAAAATTTATAAGAATAAATCCCATAACCTAAGGCGCCTATTAGCAGAACACCTATAATTATATAGACAATATTAAGTTTTTTATTTTTCTTTGTAGGGGTATTTTTTTCCGTCATACATATATATTATCACAAATAAAAATCAATATAGAGTATAATCACTCCTATGCAAAAAGGACTTATAAAAACTGAAGAAGAGATTATATTTATGAGAAAGTTGGGAAAAACTCTCTCTGGTATTTTTGGAGAACTAGAAATAATTATCACCCCTGGAATAAAAGCATATGATTTGGAAGATAAGTTTTTAGAATTGTGTAATAAAGAAAAGGTAATCCCTTCATGCAAAGGTTACAAAGAAGGTCTTTTACCTCCTTTTCCAACCGGCCTTTGTATGAGTATTAATCAACAATCTGTACACTGTTTCCCAAGAAAAGGTGTAACTCTTAAGGAAGGAGATATCGTCAACATTGATACAGTAATTTCGTCTAATGGTTTACACGTAGACAGCGCACATTGCTACCACGTGGGTAAAACAACAGATAAAAGGTTAAAATTAATAGAAACATCTAAAAATGCACTTTATTCTGCAATATCAAAGGTAAAAGCCAGCACAAAAATTGGTTCAATCTCTCAAACGTTACAAAAGACAGTAGAAAAGGAGGGCTTTAATGTATTAAAAGATTACGAAGGTCACGGCATAGGTTACTCTATGCACGAATTTCCGGAAATACCATGTTACGGAAATAAACACGATGGTCCAAAATTAAAAGCTGGTATGACTATTTGTATAGAGTCTTTAATATGCGAGGGAGATGATCAAGTTATTAATACAAGTGAGTGGGAAACCGAAATGGCAGACGGCAAGGATTTTTGCATTTTTGAACACACTGTTTTAGTCACAAAGAATGGTTTCGAAATACTAACTTAACTAAACAAGAGATACAAATATGAGAAATAAGCTGGTAGAAAAAAGTCAAACTTATCACATTTTAATCCATATACTACTTGGGTTGATTTGTGCTCTAATTATTTCCAGGGAATTTCAGGGAGAAAATCTTTTTCTGCTTTTAATTTGTGGTTTTTTAGGAAATACACTTCCAGACCTAGACCATGTCATTTATTACCTTACATACGGAAAAGACAGCGAGTATTCACAGATTATTAAATTATTTATTAAAGAGAGGGATTTTAAAGAGGTAAAGGATTTCTTAAGAGAAAATCATAAATATCTAACAGGCTTATACTCACACACTATCTTGAGTCCTTTAATTACAGGCTTTTTAACATATTTTTTCTATACTAAAAACAAAATATATCTTGCGACCCTCTTTTTATCTATCACAGTTCATTTCTCATACGACATTTTAGAAGATCTCCTTTTTTTCAAAAGGTTAAATCCGAATTGGTTTATGCATTTTAATAAGAAAAACAAAAACAATCAGGGAATTCAATTACCATACTTAGAATTTTTAAAAAGTAAAAAGAAAAATTAATTGGATGATATTTTATTCCAGTTTTTGAAATCAAGAAATCTATCCCAGTATGTAAATGTATATTTCTGCCCTATGCCTTCTATGTATTTTGAAACATAATGATTTATATACGGGTGATAAAGGAATATTGCAGGGACTTGCTCATTTAATACTTTCTGAAATTCATTGTAGTGCACAACCCTTTTATCGTTATCCAGTTCGTTTCTGCCTTCCTCTAATGCTCTGTCGGCTCTTATTTGTTCAAAACCGGATAGGTTTAAATTCGGTGGTTCTTTTTGAGCAGAATGCCACAGTACGTATCTATCAGGATCTCTGCCTACTTCCTGACCATACAATAATACTTCAAAATCTCTCGTTTCGATTACTTTATCAACAAACTCCTTGGGGTCAGTTTTAACGATAGTGACTTCCAAATTCAATTTATCCTCCCACATTTTTAAAACATTCTCCGCGAGTTTTACATGATTTTTTTCGTCGGGGACATTCACTTTTATCTCCAATTTTTCCAAATCATCTTCAAAATTTTCATCGTATATATCAAAGGGTAAGCTTTTATCTGTAAATGTGCTCCTACTTATAGGCCCTTGAACTGGAATACCATAATAGTAGACCAAATCTTCTATAGGTAACACTTTTAACATTTTTCTTCTTAATTCTACATCGTCCAGTTTTTCATTTCTAAGGTTAAAATAAAGAGCATAGTACACTCCCTGAACTGGATATTTATAATTTTCAAAATTCTGCATATCTTCGCAACAAGCATTTTCTGAAGTAAATCCATCTATCTCACCAAGCTTTGCACCTGTTTTTAATTCCTCATCATTAGGATAAAAATTAAAGATTAATTTTTTTATGTGATATTCGTCATTAGACGTAACTAGAGTAATCCTAGTAATAAATGACCCTGACTTTTCAATATGCGCCACTCTAAAATCATCGCTGGATACCGGCATTAAAGGATTGTCATTTTCTTCGGCATCTGTCGGCATAACTCCTATAACTAGTAAACTTAAAAATGGTGCGTATTTATTTGGCAAAGTGAAACGTACTGTTAAATCATCTATTTTATCGGTCGAAACGTATGATAGTTCGGGGGATTTGAATGCGGTGTAAATTAAATCGTCAGCTGTAATTTTCTTACCATTATTCCAGTACTGATTATCTTTTAATTTTATTGTGTAGATAAGCCCATCTTCTGATACCGTCCATGTGTCTGCGAGATCAGGTATTGTAGCGCCATAAATATCATATTTAAAAACACCTCGATAAATTAGATCCGATACAGTCCTTTCAATGTAAGAATCAGCTTGGTTGGGTATAAAAGATTGAGGTTGTCCAACAACTCCCTCCACATATGTTGAAGTCGGCAATATCGCTAGTAGCAGTGATTGTAGATAGAAAAAAATACTTCTAATGATGTTCATTTCAGGGTAAATTCTATCAAAAATTGCTATAATTTGCTAAATTAGGGATTTTACTGTTAAAATATCTAAGTTTTGGCCCTATCGTCTAATGGTTAGGACACCAGGTTTTCATCCTGGCAATCGGGGTTCGATTCCCCGTAGGGTCACCATGAACAGGTTCATCACTGAGCAAAGCGAAGTGGTGGTTCTGTTCATGATAATCCTATGAGAAGTGAAGAATTTATGAACGAAGTGAATAGGTTCATTGAATCAGCCAGAGGCTGATTGTAAGAGGAAGCGCAGGAACGAAGTGACGAGCAAGCTCTTATTCCCCGTAGGGTCACCAACGAAAGTTACTTTTTTTCCTCTTCAACTGGCTTATTCTCGCTCTCAGATATCTCAAACTTCTTCTTTGCTTCCTTTGGAACAAAAACCTCATCTTTGCTTTTCTTAAAGACTTTCTGAACATAAGTGTCTCTTTTTGGTACCCATTTTATAAATTTTTGATTTTGTGTTTGCATACTAAATCCCCCTTGTACGCCTATTGTACATAAAATATAGAATAAATAAAAATAGCCTAATAAATTCAATGTATAATGTTTTCATGAGCTTTGTGAAAAAACATTTAAAGACACTCATTATCACAATAGCAATATCAACGGGCTTATTCATTAGATTGTACAAAATAGATTTTGGACTTCCT
>JAKLGS010000007.1 GCA_022710505.1 Patescibacteria group bacterium | reverse complement strand
CAAAATGTTCCAAGAATTTTTCAGGTGGTATTTTTCTTCCGTCTAAACTAATCAGAGTACCCTCTAGAAAATCAAATTTATTCTCATTTCTTAAAGCCACGTAGTCTACATCTTGCTCAAGAGAAGCGCCGTAATCGTAAAAAGCTTTTATTCCTCTTAAAACCTGTGGCCTTATTTTCTCTAGTCTATTTAAAAGTTCGGGAAATTTTGATTCATCGGGTAATTTTAAAAAACCACCGATGGTTGGTATAGGAGCATGTATGGCCGCTCCGATAACCACTTCTGATATATCAGTTCCTAATTGTTTTATATCAAAAGAATCGTGAAGAAGTGTGTGTCCTAAATTATCATGGTCGTCAGGGATATCCAAAATTGAATCTAACCCCAATAGATCAGGTAGAACGAAAAAATATAAATGAAGGGCATGGTCCCTAATTATTAGTGCGTCGTAAGCTAACCTTCTTAAGGTTTTAGTTTGTTCTGTGACTTCAATTTCCTGTGAGTTTTCTATCGCTTTGATGGTAGCAAAAAGGTGTGCTACGGAACACGTTCCACATATTCTTGATAAAAAAGATGGGGCGGAGATAAAGGGTTTTGTCTTAACTGCGTCTGTAAAAAATCTTCTGGAATCCTGGATTTTGAATTTCACATCAATTACTTTTCCATTCTCAATTGTGACATCAAGTCCCGCCGAACCTTCTATTTTAGTAATATTTTCGATGGTTATATTACCACTGTGCATTTTTATATTATATTAAATAAATTTAAATATTTATCCATTACGGATAGAAATTTTGTCGTGTTCATCGGACAACCTTCTACTTTATCATCAACTTTTATAACATCTTCAAGTTTTTGAACTTTTTTGTTGTAATCAAAGTGTTCCAGATACCATCTAATTCTGTCATCAATATCTGTATCTTCAAATGCATTCCTACTGGCTGAAGGCATTCCGGTACACGCGCACTGTCCTATGGCAACAACGTATTTTGCATTTTCTCTTACCTTTTTTACCTCTTCCTCCTGTGTTTTGGAGGATACTGCGCCTTCAACAAATGCGACATCTAAGTCTTTCAATTCGTTTTTGGTTTTTAAAGATTTTACGTGCTTGAAATCAATTAATTTTTTCCATTCGTCAAAGTGTTTATTTAAGAGTTCGGTGAAAAGTATTGTACTGTCCTCACTACATGTAAAAGTGAACCAACCGATAGCTAGTTTTTTGTTTAGGGTTTGAGCAACATCCATTTTTATTCTAATATTCCCACCACGGGATATTTAGTAATTTGGCTTTTCACGTGTTTTTTATAAAAACCTTCAGTTAGTTCCTCGCCTGCAAGATGCCCAAAGTGAGTTCCGTTTTCAAAAACCTCTGTCATGTCGTAGACAACCCCATCTACTGCAGCATAAGCAGGGCTTCCATTTTTACCATTGTATTGTGAAAGCTCCTTAATTGTGAACACTTTTTGTTCGGTGTTTGTATTTTCTGTATTTTCTTCGTCAAGATTTTTATTCACGTCGCCAGTTACTTGTGAGTTTTCATTTTCAATAGTTGTTTTTTCTATAACTGCGGTTTTATTCGTGCTTGCTTTTTTATTGTCTCTCATTACAAAAACTTCAAGATAGACAAATCCTAGAAAACCTAATGTATAAACCGAAATTAACAATATTTTCGTAATTTTATTCCAGATTCTTTTTCTCATCATGGCATTTTTTACTGCCAGTGATGTGTGACCTACAAAGGCTATCATAGTTATGGTTGGAAGAATCGTTCTGTGAAGAAAAAGAGAAACTTGACTGTCAAAAATCCCTTTAGTAAGTCCGTAGCCACTCAACATATAGGCGATAATTGAAAACAATAGGACCCACGCTGAAGCTCGGTCTATTTGTATTAATGATATTTTATTTTTCTTTGGTTCCATTTTTTAACCTTTCTAAAAGTGGGATGTTAAATTTGTACTTATCTAATATTAAATAAACAATTTCAACTATTCCTAAAGTGTTGAAGAACAGCACGATTGCAAAAAATACTTTATGATTATTTTTTGAGGCTCTCCAGAGGGTATAGCCTTTTAAACCAACAAGTACAAACGTCAGCAGAGTAAATAAAACAGGGTTCATATTTTTTATAAAGTCCATAGATGAATTGTATCAGATTTAATATCCCTTACTTAAATTTCTTGCTACGTTTAATTGTAAATATAGGTTTTTAGCTTTATCATTTATGTATGAAAAAAACATTCTCAATATCAGAAGCTATTTCGTTCGGTTGGAATACTTTTAAGTCAAATTGGAAGTTTTGGATTGTAGTGTCATTAATAGTTGGTATGTCCGCAGGTTCACCTGGTTTTTCCTATACCAGGAATATAAATAAATCAAAATCTACGAACACCGCCACTACTTCTAAAATAACATATCAAAATCTTCCTAACACGCCGCTCCCTGTTGATTTTAATAAGGTGTTAGGAGTTAGTACTGTAAATGAAAAACTACCCATCTCGGATAAAGAGCTATCTCCGATCATAATATTTTTACTAATTCCATTTGTAATCGTTACCGCTGTTGGATTTTTAGCCTTTGCACTAACGGGAGTTTTAGTATCGTTCGTATTTAGAATGGGTTATATAAATTTAACTTTGGACGCTGTAAGAAATAAAGACGTTTACTATAAAACGATACTGAATCAGGTGAGTTTAAAAAAAGCACGGAGATTTTTGATAGCAGGGTTAAAAGTGCTATTAATTATTTTGCCGTTTATTTTATTGTCGCTAGTACCTTTATACATTATTTTATCTGTTTATTTTATAAGTATGTTAATGTCTTTTGGTGGATGGGGTTTTTCAGATCTTAGCCTGCCATTGCCAATTTGTATTTCTTGGTTTCTATTATTTTTTATTCCGGGAATAATCCTTGCTTTAAAATATTCAATGGTACCCTTTGTTCTGGTGGATTTAGATAAAACTCCCTCAGAGGCTATGAAAATGAGTCGAAAATTGACTAAGAATGTAAAGTTTAAACTTTTAGGTTTCTGGTTTGTATGTGGCCTAGTTATGATGCTCGGGCTTTTAGTTTTTGGAGTTGGTGTGATACCTGCGTCAATTGTGGTTTCACTTGCTCACGCATATGTTTACAACAAGCTTCTTGAGCAAAGCGAGCCTGCGGTTATTCCTGAAAGCCCCGTTTTAAGTCCCACTCCCACAGTTGAGGTGCCGTTACCCTCATCTAATGAAGTACCCTCGGTTAATTCGGGAAATCTGTTAGCTGAAAACCAAACCCTTGATGACAGCCTATCAATAAACTCAGAAAATTGATTTAAAAAATTAGCGACAATCTTGATTTTATCAAATGATTGTCGCTTCTTTCTTAACTGGATCCTCTTGGTAGACCGCAGTTACCCTTGCCACAGTGTCTGTACGGTCCAAATTTACCGCTGCAACCAGGGCACTCGCAATGACATTCCCCCTCCACATATGGTTCTATAGGCGGGCGAAATATAGTCCGGGGTTGTGTGGTGTCAGCAAATTGTAGGGGTAACTGTACAGCACCCCCGTTTTCTTTTTTCTTCATTTTCTCCTCTTTCTATTTTTTGATTATTATTTGGATTTTATTACATACGATGCGGAATGTCAAAAACTACAGGATACTACATTTTCTCAATAGGTAGGTGGTAGTTGTGAGGGAACCGGTGCCTTTTTATTTACGCAGAGCTTTATTCAAAATTTAGGAATTGAATTGCTTGGTATTTAAGTGATTGCCTGTAACATGCCAAACTCAGATTCTACAGCCTTTTTATAGTATTCTTTTAAAGATTCCATATAATTAATTATCCAGCTGTAATCTGATTGTAAATCCTCGGGCCAATAATGTGGGTAGAGCATTTCATTGCATTTTTTTGTTAGGGCATATTTTACGAGTTGTTCGTTATCGATAGATGCCAGAAATTCATAGATTTTTTTAGTTTGTTGTGGATTAAGATACTGCAGTTTTCCATAACCCACATCGGAGCCTACTTCAAAACTCTCTCCATTAAATCTTTGATACGAAGGATTAGACATATCAATAATATTGTTATCCTGTATCCAGATATAATAAATAAACCATAGTTGATCCCACCAATTATCTGTACATAGGCTTAAAGAGTCGAACACTATGTCCTCATATAGTGAATGATTGCTGTCTGCTTTAATTTTCTCGTCGTTAGATATAATTCTTAAACGACCTATCATCGACATATACTCATTGTATAACAAATTATCGTTTTTGTAAGTTTTTTTGAAAAAAAGAGCCGATTTCTTTTCAGAAGTTTATCGGCTCTTTTGATTACATTTAATATTTATTTATTTTTTATTCTTTGTGCTTCTACAAAGACCTCACTTTCGAAGCCCTGATATTTTTGGTCAAAATCTGGGTGGCTGGGGTGGGGTAGAACCGATAATTTGGATATGTAGATATCCATCAATTCGTCCGCCTCCTCATAAGACAAGTTGTACTTGTCCATAAGATTTGACCTCAGTAATGGAGGATCGTAGACACGAACCCAGTTCCAGCACCTTAAACTTTCCTCATTCCTATATACTATGAATGACGACTCAACACTATAAGTTTGCCAAAGTAAATCCTTACCACCAATGAGGGTTTCTGCGGGCCCAGTCAATTCTAACCAAATATTTTCGCTTTCATCCCATATAGTAATTTCACTGTTGGGTATTAACTGAATAGTGTCATCCAGTTTTTTACGGGTGGTAAGGTAGTATGTTTGACCCTCCCACAGTTGTAATACTCTGCTAAGGGTATCTCCCGCTACTGTGTAATCCAACTGTTCTTCTGGTTCGTTCGGCATCGCATGCCTGGTGTACCATGTATCCGGGCACGTAAGCGGCGTAGGTGTAGGTGTTGGGTTTGGTGTAGGTGTAGGTATCTGTGTAGGGTGCTCATTATACATAATTGGTAGGTATACTTTGCACGCAACTGCCGGCAGAGTAAAATGCCAACTATAATCCTTTAAAGTCAGCCCTATTTCCCCCGTAGGCGTTACTTGGTGGGCATAGACATCTAATAGCAGTAGAAACTCACGTGAATCTCCACAATGCTTCACCCAGCCTATAAAACTACTTGGTGGGTTGTTCGGATAAGGTTCCTCTATACTATCATCTTCCAGATACAAAAGAACTTCTTCGGTTTTCACGTCAATCAACCACCATTTTGAATTGAAGTGTTGTAAGGGATCCGTCGAGGACCCGGGCCAATCACTCCATGCGATTGCTTCTACGCCATGATCAGATATACATGCTTCTGCATTTGTGGTGTCTGTATATGCATCCATATCATATGGATAGCCAGTTACACCTGGTGTTGGTAGAACGCATGAATTACGTTCCTCCAATGGCAGCTCATCGGCCTTTTCAAGTCTCGGCTGCCAGATTTCACGGTCTAAATATACCACCGTTTTGTTGTTTATTGCGTAAACTCCCCCAAAACTGACGGAAACGAATATAACCATCAGTATCAGTAACATCAACTTTTTTCTCTTGTCTTTCATTTTTATCTCCTTTTCTATTGGTTTTATTTTAACCGATGTGAATTTTACCTGTACTAACACACAAAGTCAATAGCTATAGGACTAGTAGCTATATGACCGTAACCTTAATAGAAGGTCTTCTCACTTCGTTTAAAAAACCTTTTTTCTCGCGTACGCTCGAAATAACCACTTACTTATCCCAATCTATCAAGGTTTTTGAAGATTTTAAATTGATGGCTGAGACAAGACAGGAGATTGATAAGTTAAATAATGTGGTGAAAATGACCGATTTTGCTAATTGATTAGTAAAATTAACCAAAAAATTAAATGATTGTTCCCCGTATAAAATTACTTAAATGGAAATAAATCACTATAATTGCTAGGTAAAAAATCCTTACAATATTTAAGGGTTAGCGTTTTAACCTCTTCCTTTCTTTCCGTTATATTAATTTCATTTGTCTTTTTACTTGTTACTTTATAAACGACACACTCACAATAATCTCTTATCTCTTCATTTCCATACATACAGTGATTAATGGCTTGTATTTGCATCGGTCTTAGTATTTTTAGATATCGAATAAAATAAATTCCGTATATTAAACTGCTAAGTATAAAAAGGAATAAGAGTGCTTTTAATATAATCTTTCCCTTTGGTTTAGCCATAATTAATTTAAATTATATACTTTCTTATTATTAATGTAACAAAAACTCTCGAATAATATTATTATGTTCTGAGAAAATATTTCCCTTACATTAGTTATATTAAGGTCGACTTGGCTCCCCCGCGTGGACTCGAACCACGAACCTGCCGGTTAACAGCCGGACGCTCTACCATTGAGCTACAGGGGACCGATCTATTTAAATATATCAAAATTCTATCGTATCTAACTATAACTAATAAATAGGTTTTTGATTGTGGCTCAATCGCAAGGTTCTCGAGCGAAGCGAGATGGTTCTTCCCATTGAGCTACTTTTGACGCTATAGTACGAAGTGCTATAGCTCAAATGAAGGTCGAAGCATTCGCGTAGACCTTACAGGGGACCGATCTATTTAAATATATCAAAATTCTATCGTATCTAACTATAACTAATAAATAGGTTTTTGATCGTGGCTCAATCGCAAGGTTCTCGAGCAAAGCGAGATGGTTCTTCCCATTGAGCTACTTTTGACGCTATAGTACGTAGTGCTATAGCTCAAATGAAGGTCGAAGCATTCGCGTAGACCTTACAGGGGACCGATCTATTTAAATATATCAATTTAAATTGCTTACAGCGTAGAGATTATATCAATTCAAACTTAAATCCTCAATTACTCCTTATCTATTTTTTTCAAATCGGTGTATTCTTCCATTTTAAATCTAAAGAACAAGGAAGCCGCCAACGTAATAAATAAAAACCAATTTAGAATAAAATCATAAACAACGGGTGATAAAGTAGAAAAAGCTCTAACTACCATAGGTATTGTTGACGCATGTATACAAATTTGAAAAGCAGACTTAAAGTCTATCTTTTTCTTTGTGGAAATAGACGCAACGTATACCCCCAATGCCGATAATAAAATAATAAATATCGAACCTCCTACATATTCAAACAAAAAAGTAGGTATGAATAATGCTAAAGGTAATAAGAAAGGTAAAAGTTCGACCACTTTATCAATCGTTTGCATTTTTTCATTTAATAAATTTTTATCTAAAGTGCCGTTTGGGAGATTTTTTAATGGTTGTGCAACTATTCCCTCTACATCTGTTTTATATAAAATATTTTCGGAATTAATTAAAAACATCGTGTTGTACTCATCAATTTTTTCAATTGTTCCCTCTTTATCAAAAACAAACAAATTCTGAGGTAACTTATTATCTTTCCCTAAATCTATCTTTTTAATAATTACTGGCTCTTCCTTATTAGAACTCCACGAACCATCTTTAAATTCAATGACTAAATCTTCAGGGAAACCACCTTCAATACTTTGATAGGCAGTATTTATTTCTGAAATATATTTTGGAAGGTAAATAATTGAGTATCCTATGACTGATATAACGGACACCAAGAAAGATAGGGCTAAAAAATATTTGATTGAGAAATTTATTTTAATTTTAACGATGTCATTATAATATTTTGGGGAAGATATGCTGTTTTTAAGAACATATAAAAAGGTTTTTAGTTTTTTCATGAAGTCATTTTATCAGAAGGGATGGTAAAATACATTTATGCAATATCAAATAACTTCAGATAATATCGAATTATCTCCAAGCATGGAGGTGTTAACGAAAGAGAAATTTGAAAGGATAGAAAACAGGGTAAAACACTTGCCCGAAGGCTCGTGTTTTGCAAGAGTAGTTTTAAATTCGGTACCTGAGGAACAATTTGAAGCTAAAGTTAATTTAGATCTTAGTGGCAAAGAATATTTTTCTGATGAAACTGCTTTTACTTTGGAAAATGCTTTGGTAGAGGTAGTTGAGGAATTGCTAGAAATGATCGAAAAAGATAGTATAGTCCAGCGCAGAAAGGATTTGAAAAAAGAAGTTGATTTGGAAGAGTTTTTAACAGATCAGGCACAGTAGTATAATACGATTTTTAGGTAATAAGCTTAGCGAAGTTGACCAAGAAAGGGGAGATTTAAGTACGTTAAAAATATTTACTTTGAAATAGGCACGGGTGATTAGCTCCTGTTGGAGTGAAACGACAACCGTTACCAACGTATAGTTGAAAATTAACTTAAAAATAAACGAGCTTTAGCGAGTGAGTAAGTGTGAGAAGAAATTGGATTTTAGTTGGTGCGTTGGTAAGATTGGCAGAGCAAGCGTCTTTAGCCAGCGAACGTTAGTGAAGCTGACCAAGACGGGAGTTGAAGTTTGTTAACAACATTTACTTAGGGATTATTTAGGGTGATTAGCTCCTGTTGGAGTGAAACGACAACCGGAGATAATCTAGATAAAGAAACTTAAATTAGATGATTTGAGCGTAAGCGAAAGAGATAAAAGAAGATAGGTAAGGTTAAAACATGGGTGATTAGCTCAATTGGCAGAGCAAGCGTCTTATACACGCTCGGTTCCAGGTTCGAGTCCTGGATCACCCACCAGAAAGGTGGGTATCATCCGCAGGATGGTAACTACCTTTCTGTGATACAGGACGAGAATGTCGTAGCGAACAAAGTGAGTGAGACGGGGTCGCGAGCCAAGAAGCTCTAGGAACGAAGTGACGTAGAGATACTTGGACGCGTGACCGAGTCCTGGATCACCCACCATAAATATCTTCTAAAATTAAAAGGTATGTTTACTGTTGCGAGTATTTCTTTAAAATATCGTCAATTAAACTTTTTATCTCTGTTTCACTCAAATTATATCCACCTGGATTATTTTCCATAAATCTTCTTGTCCACACACTAGAATCAACGAAATTTTTAGCAAAATATTCTTCAGAGATGTCGTCCTTTTGCAGTGCCTCAACCAATTCATTTTCTAATATCTCTCCCAAAACTTCTAAATAACTTTTTTTACCCTCGATCTCTTCGAAATCATCAATACTTACATTCAACACGCCGTCAATTTTTTTGCAAATATCTTCAACTTCCTGGCTGTCGTGCCCATTTTCGATTAAGTATTGTTTTGCATTGCGTATTGTGACTAGCTTCGTGTATTCATTTGTACGCCTGATATCGTCAGTGTCATTTTTATCAAAATCTTTAATTATATCGTTGGCAGATTCGTATAAAGCACGTACGTAGTTTGCCATGACAAACTCTAATTGGGAGTTAATTGACGTGATGCAAGAATCTAATTCTGACTTACTATATTCATCATTAAATTTTTTAGCGTTCGATAATATTCGTAGTCGTTCTAAATCTTCTTTTCCAGTTTCAGTTTTTGCGTTATAAAAATATCCCCCGACTAAATCTCGTACAAATCCTACTCGTTGTTGCAAAATTAGCGAAAATTCGCTATTCCTATCACTTAATACGCCAGTAGTCGTTAAGACTGACAATAACTTTACAAAATCACCGCATTCCGTATCAGCCTGTAATTCTTCTTTTTTAATTGGTAAATATTCGCCTCGTTCCTTGCTAGATAAATCGCTAAAACTTTTCTCTGGGCCCCTCTCTCTTACGGCAATTCTTGTCGCAATCACAGATCTGTTGTAATCAATTTCTTTCGGAGAAAAGATACTTAACTTTAGTCTGTCTTTCATGGCAACGCTATGCGCGTGTCTCGAGTAAAAATCACCATCTTGACCGAAATTTGCAAAACCACAATCACTCCCTTTCTCTTTATGAGCTTTACAATTATCCCAAGTTAGATCAACGCCATAATTTTTTCCATTGATACTAACTATATTAAAATCGTGTGTTTTGGGTACATTTTGATATGAACATTCAATTCCTACTCTGTCCATCATTTCCTTAAATGTAAGGGCAAATCCCGCACAAACTAACTCTCCGTACATAATCCCATTTAGGCTCCTGACAATAGTATCGCCGGGAACCAATCGATCATATTTTTTATCAACATCAAGTTCATCATAACAATACATTATATCTGTAGCTAAGGCATTGTATACGTACATACATTTCTGTAAATCAGTCCATTCTGGTTCAATTTCTCCTTCAATTCTTTCAAAATATCTTATAACCGTTTCTAAGCCTTTTGGTGACATTTTAGTACGTTCTTTGTATTCATCTGTATTGAATTTTTGAATATTTTCGTAATCCAGCCCGCCTTTTATACTAAAGAATACCGGAACCGATTCGATTTTGCTTATTAAATCGCTCGATAAACCCGCAGTATTATCTAGAATAAAAACTGAATTTTCTTTTATTGTATTGATTCTTTCTATATCATCTGCTGTTAAAGCGCCACTAACCCTATAAACTCCGGGCTCTACCTCGCTAAATTTATCGTCGTGATTTTTTTCCGAATTAGTAGGATTATTTTCATGAATTTCTAGAATTTCTTCCATATCAGTTTTTTAAAAATTAGTTCTTAATTTAAGTATATCGTAAAAGGTTACTTTTTCACGAAAGATGGTGTTGGTTTAAAGATTTTTGAAGAGATTAGTAAGCGTCTCTGCGAGAAGACTTTGTCTTATTTATTTTTCATTTTCATAGCTAATTTGGACTAGGTTTAAAGGGTAATATTTTTTGACGAAATAATAAATTAGCATCAAAAAGTGTTACCACTCGTTAGGATGGTAACTACCATTAAGCTATTAAATCTTTCTTCAAAGCCTTATCTAGTGTTTTTATTTTTAAATTATTGATTTTCGCATATGTAATAAGAAAACAATCTGCGACACTTAATTTGGGTTTTCTCTCATACATGTAAAGAATTTCCTTAAGGCTACTTTTATCAGTTAAAACATTATCGTAGGAAATAATTGTAAATATGTAATCAATGATCATTTTTCTAGATTGTTTATAAAATTTCTCCAAAACGAAAATTGTTTCAAAAAATATCGGTAACGGAATGTGAACCTCATCTGTATTCGAAATAATTTTTGTAAGTTCCGGGTTTTCATCAATTAGAGCTCTTATCAAAATGTTGGTATCTATAACAACTCCCTTAGACAATCGAACCTTATCATCTAACTTCTCATTAATTGTTTTTCTTTTCATTTATGATATGTCTTTCCGTCCAAGCACTTTCTATCATTTGTTTATTTAGTTTAATCTTAGAATCCTTTAATAAACCTTTAAAATCATCTAAAGATTTAAGTTTAGATACTTTTATTGTTTCGCCGGATTCATAAAAAACCAACCTGTCACTTGGTTTAAGTTTTAGTTTATCTCTTACCTTTATTGGTACTGTTATTTGATTTTGTTTAGTTAATGTTGCGTACTCCATATTAATGATAAAGTATCATATACATTAAAAATGTAAATAATTAATGAAAGAACTTCAGATAAGTTAGTTATGTTATTATATTAGCAGGGGGTGAAATTAATGTTAAAAAATATAATAAAATTTATAGTAAATGGTTTTGCGGTTTATGCTACTGCATATCTTCTTTCAGGAGTAACCGTTTCTTCATTCAAAGTTGCTTTAATTGTTGCCTTAGTTTTAGCAGCCTTAAATATTTTAGTAAAACCAATTCTTTTGATTCTCTCCCTTCCAGTAACTATTATAACTTTAGGTCTATTCACCTTTGTGATAGATGCTTTAATGGTGATTATTGTCTCAAAAATTGTTCCGGGATTTAGTGTAGACAGTTTCTTAACAGCAATTGTGTTTTCAATAGTATTGACAATAATTTCATATATTTTGCACAAGCTGATTGATTGAAGTTAGACTAAAAATTAACCTTTTTAAAAAAGTATTTCGTTACAAAATCTATTTTAGAGTGTTGTCAACTCTGTTTTATCCATTTTTTCCGGTTTTTTGATGTATTCTAGGTATTTTTCAGTAGTAGATTCTCTTTTATGTCCTGCAACCTTAGCTAAATAAGAGATACTCACACCGTTTTCAAGATGAAAAGCTACAAATGTATGTCTCAAGTCATTTACTTTTGCCTTTTCAATACCTGCAATTCTAAAAAACCTGTCTATAGTCGATCTGATATTTCTAATTAACAACCCTTTTCCGGTCTTTGTAATAAAAAGATTTTCCGAAGCCCCTGATACTTTAGATCTCTCATCTTCAATATATTTTTTTACTGCCTCTACAGCAGGTTTATTTACCGGAATATTTCTCGATTCTTTATTGTTTCTTTTAGGAATAAACAAAGAAGCTGTTTCATCTTTTATTTCAAAATCTTTCATTTCAATCCCAGCTAGTTCTGAAATAGTAATTCCTGTTTGAAGTAGAAGTTCTATCATAGCGTAGCTTCTGACATCATTTTTTGCAGAATCTCTCAAAGCTCTGTACTCCATTTTTGAAAGTATTCTTGGTGCACCTGTTTCAAATTTTGGGTGTTTTAATTGAGAAGAAATGTCTTCTTTTAGATACCCTTCTTTTGCTAAATATTTAATAAAAGTTCTAGCGGCATTTGTTTTTCTTGAGATTGATTTTGGAGTGTAGTTTTTCTCACCTAAATCCTTCATAAACGCAACTATTGGTTCAATTGAAATTTTTTCAACTTCTTCAATTTTTTTAGATGACAAAAAAGATAACAGTTGTTCTATGTCTTTGTTATAGGCAACAACTGTAGCTCCCGACTTTCCTTCGGACTTTAATTCTTCGATAAATTTTTTCTGCGCTATATCTAGTTTCATAATATTAATTTTTTTGAGCAGATGTATTTTCTAAGGGGGCTTTTTATCTAAAGAAAATATTAAGTAAATTCTATGGGCCTATCTTACCAAAACCGTTGAAAACTGTCAATTAATTAACTATTATAGGTTTAATGTCCTCAATAAGCAGATTAAAATATATTTTAGGTATCGTATTTTTTACAGTGTTATCGGTAAACACCATCAAATCAGCACTAAATGTTTTAAAAAGTAAGGATAGGTTGGATCAGGTTAACAATGAAGTAGCCGTGTTGGAAGATGAAAAGAAGAAGATAGAAGAAGAAATAGAGTTTAAAAAAACAGATGAATATATTGAGGCGAAGGCAAGGAACGATTTGAATCTTATTAAGCCGGGGGAGAAGGTCTATGTTGTGAAAACCACTGAAAAGGACACCGCAGGAAATGTTTTATCTGAAACAGACACTGCTGCTTCAGAAAAAGGTTTGGATAAAGGTAATGAGGAAAAAAAGAATGAAAATTGGTATTCCTGGTACAGACTTTTCTTTGATAATTAAGGATTTTGACACTTCTGGGTTTATCTGTTAGATTATCAAAGAATTAAAAAAACATCGCGGGATGGAGGAATGGCACCTCACCGGGCTCATAATCCGGGGGTCCTGGTTCGAGTCCAGGTCCCGCAACCAAAGAAAAAATAACAAGCACTTATAAAAGTGCTTTTTTTATTTGTGTTTAATCTTGTATAATACGGGTGCTATCTATTGAATCTTGCCAATGTAGCTCAGGGGTTAGAGCGGGCGTTTCATAAGCGCTAGGTCGGTGGTTCAAGTCCACCCATTGGCACCAATAAATTGAAGATTTTGAACCCGGTATTTTTATGAAAAAATCCTTCTTTTAATGTATACTCTTAAAGCTATGGAAGAACAAAAAGAAAAAAATCAAAAAGATAATAAAAAACCATCAAAAAACGGCAAAAAAACCCAAAAAATAAAATTGCCTAACAAAATGGTAATTGAAGTAAAAAGACCAAACATTTTCACCAATGTATTTTTCTACATATTTCTACTATTTGCCGCTTATATGATTTTTGGCTCTATGAAAGATAGTGTGTTGGTTCAGGAAGAGATACCAATTGGTCAGGTGGTTAATTTAATAAATGAAGAGAAAGTACAGGATATTGTTGTTACCGGAGATAAGATAGAAGTTTTGGAAAGAAGTGGTACAAAAGTATATTCCAAAAAAGAAACCTCAATAAGTTTTGATCAGATTCTAAGCAATAACAATGTCGACAGATCAAAAATTTCCGGAAAATTGGAGGTAAAACAACAAGTTAGTATAGGAGAAATCCTCTCACCGTTACTAATGTTTGGACTTCCTTTCTTAGTTCTTTTTTACTTTTTAAGACAAATGAAAGGCCAGAACGGAGATATTATGTCTTTTGGAAAATCACGCGCAAAGCTCTTTGTAAAAGGTCAGCAAAAAATTACATTTAATGATGTTGCCGGTTGTGAGGAAGCCAAAAGAGAAATGGCCGAGATAGTTGATTTTCTTAAATTTCCTACAAAATATAGAAAACTTGGGGCGAGGATTCCAAAAGGTGTTTTACTGGTAGGTCCTTCCGGGGTTGGGAAGACTTTATTAGCCAGAGCAATAGCCGGAGAGGCGGAAGTTCCTTTTTTTAGTGTTGCCGGTAGCGAGTTCATGGAGATGTTAGTTGGTGTAGGATCATCTAGAGTGAGAGATCTTTTTGCAATGGCAAGAGAAAAACAACCCAGCTTAATTTTTATTGACGAAATAGATGCCATCGGACGACAAAGAGGGATGGGAATTGGAGGAGGCCACGACGAGAGAGAACAAACCCTAAATCAAATTTTAACCGAAATGGACGGTTTTGATGTTAGAACAAGCGTTATCGTGTTGGCAGCAACAAACAGACCGGATATGCTGGATTCTGCTTTGGTCAGACCCGGAAGGTTTGATAGAAGAATCTCAATCCCTCTTCCTGATTTAAAAGACAGAGAAGAGATAATAAAAATTCATATGAGAGGGAAGCCTATAAATGCCGATGTTAGTGTGGAAAAACTGGCTAAAAAGACAGTGGGTTTTAGCGGGGCTGATATTGAAAACATGTTAAACGAAGCTGCAATTCTTACCGCCAGGGAAAATAGAGAATCCATCACCGACAAAGATTTAGATGAAGCTTCTTTAAAAGTTACTATTGGTTCAGAAAGAAAAACACTTCAAAGTGATGAAGAAAAAAGAATGACCGCTTATCATGAAGCCGGTCATGCTCTTGTCGCAGTTAATGTAAAAGATATGGATCCGGTTCAGAGAGTTTCTATTGTTGCCAGAGGTCAAACACTTGGTCACACAGATCTTCCACCTGAAAGAGACAGGTACCAACTAACAAAAACAAGAATCGAGTCATTGATAACCACTATGCTCGGGGGAAGAGCCGCCGAAGAAATAGTTTTTGGCGAACTTACTGCTGGTGCGTCTGATGATATAAAAAGATGCACCGAACTTGCCAGAAAAATGGTAACCGAATATGGTATGAGTTCTTTAGGTCCAATCTTCTTTGAGGGACGAAGTGAATTCTCATGGCTTGCCGAAGAATTTGGGGAAGGCTCCTCGATCAGTGAAGAAATGTCCTCTAAGATTGATAAGGAAATTTCTGGTATTGTTGAAAAATCATACCAAGAAGCAAAGAAAATTCTAAAAGAAAATAAGGAAAAATTAGATAAGGTCGTTGCAAAATTATTAGAAGTAGAAACTATCGGAGGGGACGAGTTTAAGGAACTTGTTTCTTAATTAAAATAATAGTCACATGTTGATAGATTCCCATTGTCATCTAACTCACGAGTTCTACGAAAATAATCTTGAAGAGTTGATTAAAGATTCTATCGAATTAGGAATTTCAAATTTTATTACCATAGGTACTTCAGTATTAGAAAATCAAAAAGTAATTCAAGTATCCGAAAATTACGAAAATATTTTTTGTACTGTTGGTATATATCCGCACGAAAATCAGGAATTAACATTTGATAATTTAAAAAAATCACTGGAGGAAAATATTAACTCAAGTAAAAAAATTGTTGGTATAGGAGAGTGCGGCATAGATATAACAAACAGGGACAGTCAAAGAAAGTTGGAGGATCAAAAGTCTTTATTCGAAATGCAACTTTCTTTAGCAGTAAAATACGGTATTCCCGTTACGGTACACAATAGAAATGGAGACGAAATAATTCTAAATATTTTGAAAAAGTATTCAAGTAATAATCTAAGGGGTGTGATTCATTGTTTCGATTCAAACTGGTCTTTTGCAAAAAACGTGCTGGATCTCGGTTTTTATATTTCTTTTTCAAATATGGTTACTTATCCTAAAAAAGATGCACTTTTAGAAGTTGTTAAAAATGTACCTAAAGATAGATTTTTAATCGAAACTGACTCCCCGTATCTTCCACCCCAATCTATGCGTGGTGAGATAAATTATCCTAAGTATGTTAAAATCGTTGCAGAGAAAGTCGCACAGATAAAGCAAAAAACATTTAATGAAGTCTCGGAGCTTTCTTTTAAGAATACCTGCTCTCTTTTTAATATATGTTGTCAAAATTTGTAGAAAAACACGATCGACTGGTTAGTAGAATATTGGAGATAATGCTGGGTATTTTAACCTGGAGCCTGCTTCTATCACCTGTATGGCTAGGGATATTATTTCCTCAAGCAGTTGTTTACGTTTTGACATTGCTTACAGTTTATTGGAGTTATATGGCTTTCACCCATACCTTCGGTTTATTTATGGGGTATAAACAATATAGGGAGGAAATGGCTACAGATTGGTACCTAAAATGTCAAAAGTTAGATTTTTCCAGTCTTCCAGAACCAGAAACACGTCCTAAATATTTATCTGATATCAGACATATGATTTTAATTCCCGTTGTAAATGAGCCCGAGGCTGTTTTAAGAGATTCTATATTTAGTATTTTTAATCAGACTCTTCCTACATCTCAAATTTGTATGGTTTTTACTGTAGAGCAAAAATATTCTGAAGAAGTTATAGAGCGAATTAAAAATATTATTGGTGATAAGGATAAAGATCTACATAGTTTAATGTTTTTTATCCATCCTGCAGGAATACCGGGTGAAGCCATTGGCGACGGTGGTGCTAACCGTGCTTGGGGTTCTTCTCACGCGGTAGAGGAGTTGAAAAAAAGAGGTGATAATTTAAGGAATTTTATTTTTAGTAATATAGACTCCGATCATGTTTTAAATAAACAGTATCTTTCAAGACTGACATATCTTTATTTGACTACAGACAGGAGAGACAACCATTTTTATTCTTCTGCCGTTCCTTTATTTGATAACAATCTTTGGAGAGTTCCCCTTATGATGAGGTTAGAAGCTAATTCGGTTACTTTAGGCGTCATCTCAGACTGGGCAGTTTCAAAAGGAAAAATAAGAAAGTGTTTTTCAGCTTTTTCAGTTTCTTTGCAAACTCTAATAGATGCCAATTTTTTTGATGTGGCGTTAGGGGCAGACGATACTATATTTTATTGGAGAGCTTTTTTTGCACGAAACGGAGATTTTGACGGTGTGGGTCATTTTATACCTTACTCAGCTGATGCCGTTGAGGGTAAGAACTTTAGAGACTCTCACAGGAGCTTATACAAACAACTTTTAAGATGGGGTTGGGGAGCCGTTGACTTTCCTTTATCAATTAAAACATTTTTGAAAGACCACAACATTGAGTTTGCAAAAAAATTCAGATGGGTGAGAAGACACATAAAAGAGAGGGTTATTTTGACAAACATAGTTTTTCTAATCACTTTTGGTTTTGCCATTGTTACACTGGTGAACCCATATGTAAAACAATCAAATTTTGCCTACAGTCTCCCTAAAATTATGAGTTTCATACTAACATTAACAATGTCGTTTATGATTCCCGGCGTATATTTCAGAAAAAAGTTTTCAGTTGCCCCTCCAAAAGAATGGGGCCGATTTAGAAAATTTTTAACTTATTTTGAAGCACCGTTAATTACTATTAATCTTTTGACTTATTCTTTCTTTCCGACACTTCATGCTCAAACCATGTTGATTTTCGGGAAGAGATTTAAGGATTTGTACCATACACAAAAGATTAGGTAGATATGAAATTAAATAAGAGGATTGAGAAAACAACTGAATATATTTTAGTGAAGCTTAAAGATAAAAATCTCTCAAATTTTCTTGTTAATACCATCATAGATATTTTTCTATTTATATACATTCGTTCAAGGTTTCAGTATTTAAATAACGATATACCGTTGTGGTACACAAAGATTTGGGGCGATGCTCAATTAGCTCCAAAATTTAACCTTTATCTAATACCTTTGGTGGCAATGGCAGTCAATGTTGTAGCTCTAATATTTACACTTCTTAATAGATACTACCTTAGATATTTGGAGGATGTTCTTTGGTATTGCGTATTATTCTTTAACATTTTTATAGTGGGTTCTGTTTTAAGAATAATCAGAATATCCTCAATACCTTTTAGCTCTTTTATAAATCCACTATATGTAAAATTGCTCGTTCCTATGTCATTTTCATTAATTTTTATGCTTATAACGATGCCCTACTTTATAGATTTCGCAAAAAAGAAAAAGTTAATAACAAACCCGCAAGTGCATTCGCATCCCGGCATGATATTAAGAGCACCTTCTGCAAGGGGCGGGGGTCTCCTTTACTCAATAATTTTAATGATTTCAGCAATCATATTTATAGGATTCAGTAAACAGTTTTCAGGTTTATACATATCTCTAATAATGATTTCTGTTTTAAGTTTTGTAGATGATTATCAAAACACACATCCTAAATCTAGCTATAGATTTCTTGAAAACCCAGTTCTTAGGCTATTTCTGTTATTTTTAAGTGTAATCCCTGTCGTTTTTTCAGGAGTTATGATTCATACAGTAAGTAATCCTTTTGGTAGTTTTGTTAAATTAGATGTTATTGAAATAAATATTTTTAACAGTTCCATCCCTCTGATATCTCTCCTTGTTACTTCTCTTTGGATAGTTTGGTTAATGAATGTTCTTTCTTGGTCAAACGGTGTTGACGGCCAGTTTCCAGGTATAGTAGGAATAGCGTCTCTCTTAGTTGCCTTGTTGGCACTGAGATTTGAGGAACTTACAGATTCTCATTATCAAATTGCTGTTTTTTCAGCAATTAGTGCAGGCGCAGCTTTTGGCTCGGTAAGATACAATTGGCACCCCTCAAAAATTATGTGGGGCTTTGGAGCAATGTCAGCTGGTTTGGTGATAGCGAGTTTGGCAATATTAGCCCAGGCTAAAATTGCTGTATCCGTATTAATACTACTAATACCTTTTTTGGATGCGTTATTCACTGTTAGTAGGAGGATTCTTCATGGTAAAAACCCGTTCAAAGGAGATAGGGGACACTTACATCATTTACTGTTAGATAAGGGTTGGAGTGTTAGCAAGGTGGCAATTTTCTACTGGTTAGCAACTGCTTTATTTGGTCTAGTTGGTTTGTTTTCTCCTGAAAGAATAGTTTTAAAACTCACCTTTTTAATAATGGGTGTGGTTGCTTTCGGTCTCATAGTTTTAAATATCAGTTTAAACACAAGAAAGAAAGAGACTCCTCCCACAGTCTTGTAATAGTTAGTTACTCATACGTCTTCTAAATATTTAATTTTCATTTAATGTTCGTTGGAAAGAATATTGAAAGTGTGCCAAAACAAAAAATGAGGATACTTTTGGTTTCAAGTGACAATAAATTAATTGAAAAATTAAACCTCAATTTGAGGGATTGTTACATTGTCGATACAGCTCGAGGGGCTTCGCAAGCTATCAATCTGTCTGAAACGAATTATTACGATTCTATTGTTGTTGATACTTATTTAGATGATATAGAGGGCTTGGAGTTATGTAAAATGATAAGAGATTATGATGTTGATTCTCCTACCGCGTATTTATCAAATAAAGAAGATCGTTCCGATAGAGTTATGTGCTTAGATGCAGGTATTGATGTGATAATACCAAGATACGCAGGTGTGGAGGAAATACTTGGACAGATTCACGCACTAGCGAGGAGAAACGGCAATCACAAAAATGGTAGAAATGTTTTGAAGATCAGGAACATTTCACTCGATATGAAAAATAGAATTTTTTATATAGATGGAAGGTGCCTTCATTTGAGAAGGAAGGAGTTTGATCTTATGGAGTACCTTATGATAAATAAAGGAAGAGCTGTTTCAAAAGAAGAATTACTGGAGCATGTTTGGGAGAAAGGATTGGATGTTATGAGCAATACTGTTGAGGTACATATTAGAAGTCTTCGGAAAAATTTTGAATCTATGTTAGGTGAAAAAATAATTAGAACTAACAGAGGCTTCGGATATGAAATTGAGACTTGAGAAAAAGTTATAAAACCCCTATTATCAACATAATGATGAGAAAAATTTACCACATATTAAGAACAGCCCGACCAAGGCAGTGGCTAAAGAATGCCAGCGTTTTTGCAGCTCCATTCTTCGCTGGAACATTGTTGGATGGTGAGGTTTTTTCATGGTCTTTGAAAGCTTTTGTGGCATTTTGCGCAATATCTTCCGGGGCGTATTTTCTTAACGATTTAGTTGATGCTCCAAGGGACAGACTACACCCTGTAAAGAAAAACAGAGCCATAGCTTCGGGAGAAATATCTCCTTTATTAGCGATAATTATTTCTTTAGCTTTAATTTCTTTCTCAATAATATATTCCATCATTTACCTGGATGATTATTTCGTAGCTATGCTTTTTATCTATATAGCCATGCAATTTGCTTACTCTTTTTATCTTAGAAATGTAATCATCCTTGACTCTTTAATTGTAGCTTCCGGATTCATAATTAGGGTGTTTTCGGGAGGTTTTGTTTCCAGAACCTCAATTTCATCTTGGTTAATACTTACAACCATAGGCATATCTATGTTGTTAGCCTTTGGAAAAAGGAGATCTGAAAAAACCATTTTAGCAAAATATTCTGTGGCAAACGATGATATAAAAACCAGAGAAACCTTGAGACGTTATCCTGATACCTTGCTTGATAGTATGATATCAATGTCCGCATCTTATACTATACTTACATATTCACTTTTTACTTTTATGGTTTCTCCGGGTGAGGTAGGGGATAGAATATCCAGTTTTCTACCCACAGTGTTAAAGAGCCCGAAATTGATGATGCTTACAATTCCTTTGGTTATTTACGGAATAGCAAGGTATCTTTATGTAATTTATGAAAAAGAGGAGGGAGAATCTCCTGAGAGAGTTTTATTATCGGACAAGCCCTTACTACTTACAGTATTAATCTGGGGTTTGGTAGCATCAGTGATAATATTTTACTTGCCGATTCTTAGTTAGTTTTTTTCTGATACATTAGAATTTTCTTCTACTGTTTCTTCTTTATTCTCTGTAGTTTGTTCATTTAATTTTTCAATTTCATCTGTCCTATTAATATCCCCAACAAATTTATCTTG